>NZ_JBEOXE010000003.1:0-49075 GCF_040296485.1 Streptomyces sp. NPDC002138
GCCGGTACCAGGCAGGCGCCGTGGCGCCACGCCAGCCACATCTCCTCGCAGGAGGCGTCGAAGGCCACCGACAGCCCGGCGAGCACCCGGTCCCCTCGGCGGCGCGGGCCGCTCCCGCGGCGGGGCCCGCGTCCGCAGGGGCCGCGTGCCGTGCGGACACCGCCGGGCGGGGCGGGTCCGGTGTGCCGGTGCCGGGCACGCTGGTGTCGGTGGACCGCCGGGACGGCCGGACAGCCCAGTTCCAGCTGTTCCGCGATGCCACGGCGGCCGGCGGCCCCGCCTCGGTCCGGCACCGGGAGCAGGTCGCGCCGGACGGTGCGTACGGGCGCTGGGAGCCGGTGGGCGCGGTGGCCGCGGACGCCACGGGTGGCCGTTTGGCGGTGACGCAGAACGCGGCGGGCGGCCTGGAACTGCTGTTCTCCGCCGCCGGCTCGCGCTGCCGCACGGTCCAGGACGCGGGCGCCGGTGGCTGGAGCCCGGCGACCGCCGTCGGACCCGCGCCGCCCGCCGCCGAGGGCGGGATCCGGCCACGTTCCGCCCCGGCCCCGCGGACCGGCACGGCCGGCGGCCCGCGGCTCACGGTGCGCGACACCACCGGGCTGCTGGACGGCGACATCGTCACCTTCGGGATCAAGGACGGCCCGCCCAAGGCGTACGTCTGGGTCAAACAGTGCGGGCCCTCGGCGTCCGCGACCACCTGCGACGACGCCACCGGCCGCCAGTTCCGCGTGTACCCGGACGGCACCTACCAGCTCTCGCCGAAGAAGCTGTACGCCCTGCTCGACACCCCGGCCGGGACGGTCGACTGCCGGACCGCGCCGGCCGGGAACCCGTGTTCCCTCGCCCTCACCGACAACGACGGAGCCCTACTGACCACCGTCCCGCTGCGCTTCCGCCCGGGCGGCCCCGAGGAGGACCGGCCCACCCTGCGCGTGGACCCGGACGAGGGCCTGACGGAGGGGCAGACCGTGCACGTCACGGGCAAGGGCTACGAACCGCAGTACCACTCCCTCGTCATGGAGTGCGCGACCGGCTCCGCCGACACCCTCGGCTGCCGCCCCCGCGCCAGGCCCCCGGCCACCACCGACAAGGGCCGCCTCGACGAGAGCGTCACCCTCTCGGAGACCTTCACCGGCATCGACGGACGCGCCGTCGACTGCCGCGTCAGGAAGGCCTGCGAGCTGGTGGTCTTCGGCACCCGCGTCCGCGGCCCGGAAGCGCTCCGCCACCCCCTGGCCTTCGCTCCGTCCGCGGCCGCACCCTGAGCCGTGGCTTCCGGATCTTGCCCGTCCTGACCCCTTTCCCGGCCGCGCCACGGATGCGAACCTGTGCGTGCCGCTCAGCCGAGCGAGGGTGGCGCACACGTTCCCCCCGACCGTGTGCGCCGCCCTGACGATGTGTCAGACAAGGGGTTCACCGCATGCGCAACAGAACGGCCGCCCACCGGCGTAGACGAGTGGTGTGGGGGATGCCCCTCGTCCTGATCGCCGTCACGGCACTCCTCGGCGCCACGCCCGGGGCCGCCACGGCGACGGCCCTCGCCGCCCCGCCCGTCCCCGCCCTGTCCTGGGCCCCCTGCGCGGACGGCACACCGGGGGACGGTTTCGAGTGCGCGACCGCCCAGGTCCCGCTCGACTACCGCGAGCCCACCGGCCGTACGATCCCGCTGGCGGTCACCCGGCGGCTCGCCGCCGACCGCGCGCACCGCACCGGCGTCCTGGTGCTGCACCCGGGCGGACCCGGCAACTCCGGGGTGGACTTCGCCCGTAACAGCTACGACGCGCTGCCCGCCGCCCTGCGCGACGGTTTCGACGTCGTCGGGTACGACATGCGCGGCGTGAAGCGCAGCGGCCAGGTGGAGTGCTGGAACGACAAGGAGTACTCCGCCGCCGTCGACGCCGCGCGCGGCGTGCCCGGGCCGGGAGCGCTGCAGGTCGCCGTCCGGCAGGGCCAGGAGTTCGCCAACGCCTGCAAGGAACGCTCCGGTGACCTCGTGCCGTTCATCGGCACCGCCTCGAACGCCAAGGACCTCGACCTGCTCCGCCAGGCCCTCGGCGAGGAGACGCTCACCTTCTACGGCCGCTCCTTCGGCAGCTACGTCGGCACCGTCTACGCCGCCCAGTTCCCGCGGCGCGTGCGCGCCATGGTGCTGGACGGCGCCTACGACCCGCGGCACTACTCCGACGTGCCGTACGCCTACGACGCCGGGCAGTACATAGCCCTGGACGCGGCGGTCGGCCGGTTCCTCGACTGGTGCGCGCAGAACGCCACCGCCTGCGGATTCGGTGACGGCAAGCCCCGCCAGGCCTTCGAGGAGCTCAAGCGGTCGCTGGACGCCGACCCGGTCATCACCGCCGGCGGGCGCCCGGCCACCGGCTACACCCTCGCCTACCGGCTGATGTTCAACATCAACTCGGGCAAGGAGATATGGCCCGAGCTGGGACAGGCCCTGCGGACGGCCCAGGCGCACCAGACCACCTGGCTGCTGAACCCGCCCTCACCCGCCTCGTTCGACTTCCTCAACGTCAACATGGCCGTCGAGTGCGCCGACCGCGTCTACCCGACGAGCCGCCTGCTCCTGGGCGCGGTGGTCAGCGCCGAGGCCGCCTCGGCGCCGCTGCTGGGACCCCCCATCGGCCTGGGGCCGCCGACCTACGACCACAACCACGCGCCCACCTGCGCCCAGTGGCCCGCCGAGCGCCCGAGCCGTTTCGAGGGCTCCTACCGGGCGGCCGGCTCCGCGCCGATCCTGGTCCTCGGCACGACCGGGGACCCGGACACCCCGTACCAGGACGCCGTGGCCCTCGCCGGGACCCTGGACAACGGACGGCTGCTGACCTTCGCCGGTGAGGGGCACACCGGTTACAACCGGAGCCAGTGCGTCAGCGCCCTGGTGAACGCCTACCTCGCCGACCTGACCCTGCCCGCGCGGGGCACGGTCTGCGCGGACGAGCCGCCGCCGCCCTCCTCCCTCGCCCGACGCGCCCCGGTCACCGGGGTCGACGAGACGCGCGATGTGATCCCCACCTTGCGCTGAACGGACGCTCGGCGTCCTCGCGGGGCCGTGGCCGGACACCGGCCGCGGCCCCGCAGGCGTGTGACGGCTGCCATGTGACGTGTCGTGTGACATGTCCTGTGCCCGCTGCCCGTCGGCCGCGTGCGCGCCGTCCTCTTGAGAGGTACCGGGACTGGGTAGGGTGAACCGGACAACGGTTCGGCGCGGTTCTGGGTGGGGCAGGGGATATGGGACGTCAGATGCGGGTGCCCGGCGGGATCCTGGCGGTCTCGGTCTCCATACTCCTCACCGTGGCCGGGTGTTCCCAGCCCGCCGCCGACCGCGGCGCGGGCGACGGCAAGCCCTCGGCATCGGCATCGAAGCCCAAGAAGGGCACCGGGGCCGACGACGGCAAGCCGGCCAGCGGGGACGTCCTGCCGGGCATGGTCACCGTACAAGTGGCGCGCACGCAGCTGGCCGGGCTCCAGGTCGCGCCCGTGGGCTCGATGTCCGGGTACTCCCGGGACAAGTTCACCCACTGGATCGACCAGGGCAACAAGTGCGACACGCGGGAGACCGTCATCAAGCGCGACGGCAAGGACGTCACGCAGAACGCGGACTGCAAGGCCGTCTCCGGCACCTGGCGCAGCCTCTACGACGGCGCCACCATCAGCGACGCGGGCAAGCTGGACATCGACCACATGGTGCCCCTCGCCGCGGCCTGGCGCTCCGGCGCGGCGGCCTGGGACTCGCAGCGCCGCAAGGAGTTCGCCAACGACCTCGTCCGGCCGCAGCTGATCGCGGTGAGCGCGTCCTCCAACCGCTCCAAGGGAGACCAGACCCCCGACAGCTGGCAGCCCACCGACAAGAGCGCCTGGTGCCAGTACGGGCGGGCCTGGACCACCGTCAAGTCGACGTACGGGCTGACGGTGACCGAGCCCGAGAAGCGGATGCTCACGACGATGCTGGACACATGCGCCTCATGACAGCTGACGAACAGTGGGTGGACCAGGCCGTCGCGGGACCCGGGGGAGCGATGACCGACGAGGTCGGAGTCATCACCGGAGACCTGACCCTGCGCACCACCGCCCGGGCGGGCGGACGGGCGCTGGTCGAGATCCAGTACACCGGCGCGGAGGAGTGGTACCGGCTCACCGCCGGCCCGCACCGGCTCGCGGGCTCCCCGCACGCACAGCACCTCGCGGCCCTCGCCGAGGTCCGCGCCGGATACCGGGTCCAGGAGCAGCACGGCGGCTGACCGGTGGCCCCGCCCCGGCCCTCCGGTCCCGGAGGGGAAGCCTCACGCCGCGGCGTCGGGCTCCCCGGCCCGCTCGGCCAGCGCGGCGTTCCGGCGGGTCACCACGACCGTCGCCGCCGCCGCGCTCAGGGCGAAGGCCAGGACCACGATCGCCGGCCGGTCCAGCTTGTGCCCGCTGAGGTGGTCGAGCGAGTAACGCCCCGGCCCGGTGAGCCCGAGCGACGCGGCCACGAATCCGAGGAACGCCGGGTGCTCGAACCCGCCGCCCTGCGCGAAGAACCCGGCGGGCGCGTGGACGGAGACGGCCCCCGCCATCGCCCCCGCGGCAGCGGCCCCGGCCGCCGGGGTCGCCAGACCGAGCGCGAGCAGCGCGCCGCCACCGGCTTCGCCGAGCCCCGCCGCGATCGCGCTCGGCCGCCCCGGGGTGAACCCCATGTGCTCCATCGCCTGCGCGGTGCCCTCGATCCCGCCACCGCCGAACCAGCCGAAGAGCTTCTGCGAGCCGTGCGCGATGAGTACGGCGCCCGCTCCGAGGCGCAGGGCGAGCAGTCCGAGATCCTTGCGGACGGTGAAATTCATGGCGCTGGGCCTTTCCCGGGGAAATGAGGGAGTGGAGCAGTGGCGGAGTCCATGCCCAGCCTCACGCGCCCCGGGCGCCGCCGCACGCGGTGCGCCCCCACCGGGGGAGCCGGGCCGCGGATACCGTCGGTACCGCTGGGCATACGCGGGGTCATGACTGTCGCGAAGACGAGCGTTCTCGTACTGGACTGCGCCGAGCCGGAGGCTCTCGCGCTGTTCTACGCCAATCTGCTGGGCGCCGAGATCCGCCCCGGCGCGGGCCCCGACATGATCGAGGTGGTGGGCGGGGCCGGAGTCCACCTGGCCGTCTGCCTGGACCGGGGGTACGCCCCGCCGAGCTGGCCCCGTCCGGAGGATTCCCAGCAGGCGCACCTGCGGATCCTGGTCGCCGCCGAGGACCTGGACGAGGCCGAACGCGAGGCCGTCTCGCTCGGCGCGCGTCCGGTGTCGACCGACGCCGAGGCCGGTCCCCGCGAGGCCCGGGTCCTCAGCGACCCCGCCGGACACTCCTTCACCCTCGCCGCCACCGGCCCCCGGACCCCCGGCGAGGAGCTGCTCGGGGGCTCCCCGGCCCGGCTGACCGGGACGGCCGGGTGAGCCCCCGGCACGGCAGGCCGCTCCTACCGCGCGGGCGGCCCGGTCGGTGGCGTCGGCGCGGGTGAGCCGTCGAGGGCCAGGGCGGTGAGGAGCACCAGGGAGTCGGTCCAGCCGAGGGGCGCCACCGAGGAGGGCGTCCCGCGGCCGTTGACGGTCTCGGGGAGCTCGCCGAGGCCGTTCCGCTTCGACAGGACCCAGTCCAGCACGCGGTCCGCCTTCGCGCGTTCGCCCGTACCGGCCCACGCCAGGGCGAGGAACGTGGTGCTGGGCGTCCACGCGTACGCCCCCCAGCTGAAGTCCGGATCGTTGCCCGGGGCGAGTCCGCCATTGGGCAGCAGCAGCGCGTCGTAGGTGGAGTCGAGGGCCGGGGGCAGGTCCGCGGGGGCGGTGTTGAAGGGCGGGGCCATGAACGCGGCGGCGCTGTCGCGGCCGTGGAGTCCGTCGCTCGTGCGCGGGTACCCGCCGGGCGCGAAGTGGGTCGCGATGCCGTCGGAGAGGCGCTGGGCGGCGGCCGCCCAGCGCGCCGCGTCGCCGGTGCGGCCGGAGGCGCGGGCGAGTTCGGCGGCGGCGTTGAGGCCCGAGAGCAGGGGGGCGGCCGTACCGATGTTCGTGGTGTCCGTCGGCAGTTCCCAGTAGTCGGGGCTCGCGGGCGGCAGACCGTCCGCGTCGAGGGATTCCGCCGCGTAGTCGGCGGCCTTGCGGACCATCGGGTAAAGCGCCGCCAGCCGCGCGGCCCTGTCCTTCGCGGGCGCGGCCCGGTACCACTGCCAGGTGGCCCAGGGCACCCAGCCGTTGCCGTCGAGCTGCCAGGGCCGCGCGTCGGGCGGCCCGGCGCCGTCGAGCGTGGTGCGCGCCTCCCAGGTGCCGTCCGGACGCTGGGTCGCCTGGTCGTGGCGGAGCATCAGGTACGCCTCGGCGTCGTGGCCCGTGGCGGCGAAGGCGGCGGCGGCGAAACTGCCGTCCCGGGGCCAGGAGTTCTCCCAGGCCGGGGACCAGGCGGCGGCGAAGGCCCCGTTGGGGCGCAGCAGGGCGCGCATGGACAGGAGCGCGCGCCGGGACACCGCCCGCCGTTCGGGCGTCGTTCCCGGTACCTTTCCGGCGGCCAGCCAGGCGCGGCTCTCGGTGATCTGCCGCAGTGCGCCGGGGTCGTCCGCCCCGGTCACCACCGACGCCGACGCTCCGGCCGGCAGGTAGCGCCAGCGACCCGAGGGCAGGCGCAGGACGTTGCTGCCGTCGACGTAGGCGGCGCCCACCGCGAGCGACGGCGGCACGGCCTCCGTCACCTCCCGGTTGGAGAGCAGCCCGGCCGTACGGGCGGAGAGCGCCGAGGCGGGGACGTAACAGGGGTCCGTCTCCCCGCAGCGGTCGCCGCCGACGGGGTTGATGTGGAAGGCGAGGCGGGCCGCGTCGGGGTGCCAGCCGCCCCAGTGGGGCCGGTCGTAGTTCCAGCTGACGGGTGCCTGCGGATCCGCGTGCCGCGTCCCGTACCAGGCGATGGCCTTGCTCTCGCTCGTCGTGGCCTGCACGAACAGGTAGTACGGGTTCCCCGCCCGCAGCGGTGCGTCGAGCGGGACCTCGATCCAGCCCGCTCCCGCCCCGCCGAGGGCGGCCAGGTCCAGCGTGCGGGTGGCGAGCGCGGACGCCGCGTCGTCCCGCTCGCCGCGCACCTGAACGGTCACCGTGCCCGTCGAGGCCGCGCTGTTCAGGAAGAAACCCACCCGGGTGAGCCGGGAGGAGGCGGCGGTGAACTCCTGCGCCGCCGCGTTGTCCGGGGCCTTGACGCTGAACAGGGCCACGTCGTGCCGGGCCTGGTCCGCCCGTGGGGCGGCGGCGGTGCCGTCGGGAGCCGTACCGGGAACGCTCAACAGGGCTGTGGCCAGGACGGCGGACAGCGTGATGGACGGGGCCATGAGCCTCCCTCGTTCGGTGACGTGCCGTCACCACCGCGGTGCCCCGAGGGGACCGAGGACGCACGTCATGCGCGGATAACGAGGGACGGCACGCCGCGTTCCTCGCCCCGCGCATGATCGACCCGAAGGGGCCAATACCGGCGGACGCGGTCCGGGCGGGCGAGGCGGCGGCCGACTGGCATAGGGATTTGGCTAAAGCCTTTAGGTAGATTCATAATGGGTTCAGGCTGATGGAGGGAAAGGCATGGCACGCGCGGGACTGACGACGGCACGCCTGGTCCGGGCAGGGGCGGAGATGGCCGACGAGATCGGCTTCGAGCGGGTGACCGTCTCGGCGCTCGCCCGGCACTTCGACGTCAAGGTCGCGAGTCTGTACTCGCACGTGCGCAACTCCCAGGACCTCAAGACCGGGATCGCCCTGCTCGCGCTGGAGGAACTCGCCGACGCGGTCGCCGCGGCGCTGGCCGGACGGGCGGGCAAGGACGCGCTGGCCGCCTTCGCGAACGTCTACCGCGACTACGCCAGGCAGCACCCCGGCCGCTACGCCGCGGCGCAGTTCCCCCTCACCCCGGGGGCGGCCGCCGCGAGCGCGGGCGGCCGGCACGCGCGAATGACCCGCGCGATCCTGCGCGGCTACGACCTGACGGAGCCCGACCAGACGCACGCGGTCCGGCTGTTGGGCAGCGTCTTCCATGGTTACGTCACCCTGGAGCTGTCCGGGGGCTTCAGCCACAGCGCTCCCGACTCCCAGGAGACCTGGGCGTGGATCCTCGACCGGCTCGACGCCCTCCTGCGCACCTGGACCCTCCCGCCGCACAGTGGTGGCACACCGACGCATCCGAACGATGCGGCCCCCTCGACCGACAGGCTGACACCATGAACGCCGACCCCGGGCACGCCGATTCCGCGAACGACGGCTCCGACAGCACCGCGCACCGCTGGATCACCACAGCGGTCACCGCGGACCTGCTGCGCGGCGCACTCGACCTGGAGTACACGGAACACGGCGTCCTGCCGCACCGGTTGCCCGCGCGGGCCCGCGCCCAGAACGTCGACGGACAGCTCGCCATGGCCGAGTCCCAGCCCTCCGGCGTCCGGCTGGTCTTCCGTACCCGGGCCACCGCCCTCGAGCTGGACACCCTGCCCACCAAACGGGTCTATGTCGGCGCGCCCCCGCGCCCGGAGGGCGTGTACGACCTGCTGGTCGACGGCCGCCTGGCCGGGCAGGCCCGTGCCGACGGCGGCAACACCCTGACCATCGACCTCGCGACGGGCAGCGTCGAGCAGCGGCCCGGCCCGGTCGGCACGCTCCGCTTCACCGGCCTGTCCGGCGAGGCCAAGGACGTGGAGATCTGGCTGCCGCACAACGAGACCACCGAACTCGTGGCGCTGCGCACCAACGCGCCCGTCGAGCCCGCACCGGACCGCGGCCGCAAGGCGTGGCTGCACCACGGGAGTTCGATCAGCCACGGCTCCGATGCCGCGAGCCCCAGCACCACCTGGCCCGCGCTGGCCGCCGCCCTCGGCGGGGTGGAGCTGACCAACCTGGGTCTGGGCGGCAGCGCCCTGCTCGACCCGTTCACCGCACGCGCCCTGCGCGACACCCCCGCGGACTTCATCAGCCTCAAGATCGGCATCAATCTGGTCAACACCGACCTGATGCGGCTGCGCGCCTTCACCCCCGCGGTCCACGGCTTCCTCGACACCATCCGCGACGGTCACCCCGATACGCCGCTGCTGGTCGTCTCCCCCCTCCTGTGCCCCATCCACGAGGACACCCCCGGCCCCTGCGCCCCGGACTTCGCCGCCTTCCGAGCCGGTCGCATGCGGTTCGTGGCCACGGGCGATCCCGCGGAGCGCGCGCACGGCAAGCTGACCCTGGGCGTCATCCGGGACGAGCTGGCCCGGATCGTGGAGCAGCGGGCGGCCGAGGACCCGCACCTGTACTACCTCGACGGCCGCGAGCTCTACGGCGAGGCCGACCACGCCGAACTGCCGCTGCCCGACGGGCTGCACCCGGACGCCGCGACCCACCGCCGCATCGGGGAGCGCTTCGCCGAGCGGGTCTTCGCGCCGAAGGGCCCCTTCGCGGAGGCGACCGGCTGAGACCGCCGGCTCAGTCCCGCCCCAGGACCGCCCGGATCACGTGCCGCGCGTTGCGGGCCATCGCGGGGTTCGTCCGCCGGTAGTACGGCAGCGCGATGAGCGCCTGCGACAGCGTGCGCGCCCGGCCGCGGCGCCAGGTCGCGTCGTCGACGCCGAGGGCCTCGCGGAAGACCTCCCGCGCGGCGCCCGGCAGCAGGTTCCACGCCGGGAACAGGTCGCAGGCCGGATCGCCCGCCCCCGCGCACCCGAAGTCGATCACCGCGCTCAGCCTGCCGCCGCGCACCAGCAGGTTGCCCGGCATCAGATCGGCGTGGAGCCAGACCGGGCTCCCGTCCCAGGCCGGGGCTGCCAGGGCGTCCTCCCACACGGCGGTCACCGCGTCGCAGTCGACGCCTTCCTCCGGGATCCCGCGCAGCTCCTCGATCGCCTTGCGGGTCTCCGCGTCGAGCGTGGCGAGGGGCCCGCCGCGGTGGGCCGTCGGCGCCCCCGGCAGCGTGACGGCCCGCATCGCCGTCACGAAGGCCGCCAGGTCCCGGGCCAGTCCGGCGGGCTCGACCAGCGCCCCCGCCTCGGGGTTCTCCCCGGGCAGCCACCCGTACACCGACCACGGCCACGGATATCCCCCGGCGGGCTCCCCGGCCCCGAGCACCTCGGGGACGGCCGTGGGCAGCAGGGGTGCCAGGCGCGGCAGCCACTCCTGTTCCAGCGTCACGTCCCCGGCCCCGCCCGCCACCAGCGGCAGGCGTACGACCATGGCGTCCCCCAGCCGGTACATGGCGTTGACCGTGCCGCCGGACGGGAACCGCCGCACCGGCAGCCCCGCCCAGCGCGGGAACCGCCCGGCCACCAGCCGCCGCACGAGACCGTCGTCGAAGGGGTGGCTGCCGGGATGCATCTGCGCTGTGCTCGTCTGCTCTGTGCTCGTCTGCCCTGTGCTCATGGGTGCCATCCGAACCCCGCGGCCCACGGGGCGTCAAACGGGTTTCGCCCGGGCCCGGTTCAGGCGGTCCGGCGGCGGAACAGGAGCGCCGTCAGGGCGAGGGAGACCAGGGTGATCCCCGCGCACCAGGCCAGGGCGATCCAGGGCCTCGTACCCGGGTCGTGCCCCAGCAGCAGCGCCCGCAGCGACTCGATGACCGGGGTCAGGGGCTGGTGGTGGGCGAATCCCCGCAGCCAGGGCTCCATGGTGTCGATGGGGACGAAGGCGCTGGACGGGTAGGGCAGGAACATCATCAGGAAGGTGAAACCGCCGGCGGCCTCGGGGGTGCGGGCGAGCAGGCCGAGCGCCGCCGCGAGCCAGGAGATCGCGGTGATGTAGGCGGTCAGCAGACCCGCGGCGGCGAGGAGCGCGAGGGGCCGCGCGTCGGGGCGGAACCCGATGGCGAGGGAGACGGCCAGCACCAGGACCGTCGAGAGCAGGTTGCGGAGCACCGAAGCCGTGACGTGGCCCGTGAGGAGGGGCACGCCCCCGATGTCGCGGGCGCGGAACCGGTCGATGATGCCGCCCCGCATGTCGTCGGCGACGCTGACCGCGGTCGAGGCCGCGCCGAAGCCCGCGCACAGCAGCATCGCGCCCGGCACCACGTAGGTCACGTACGCCGTGCCGTCACCGGTGTCGATGGCGCCGCCGAAGAAGTAGACGAAGATCAGCATCAGCATCACCGGCAGCATCAGCGCGGTGATCAGCACGTCCGGGCTGCGCCGGCTGATGCGCAGGCTCCGCCCGGCCATCGTGAGGGCCGCCGTGAGGGCGGCCGGTGCGGGCGGCGGGGCGAGTGCGGCAGGTGGGGTCCGCGTCGGGGCGGTCGTGGTGGCCGTACTGGTCATCGGCGGGCTCCCGTCAGGGCGAAGAAGACGTCGTCGAGGTCGGCGCCGCGCACCGAGAAGCGGTCCACGGCGGTGCGGTCGGGGTCGAGGGAGTCGAGGAGGGCGCGCACGTCGGCGGCGCTGCCGTCGGTGGGGATGCCGAGGGTGAGGTCGTCCGGGGCGTGGTGGACGGCCCGGTGGGCGAGCCGGTCGTACGCGGCGCGCGAGGCGAGGACGAGGTCGAGGCGGTGGCCCGCGACCCGGGACTTCAGCTCCGCGGCGCTGCCCTCCGCGGCCACGCGCCCGCCATCGAGGAGCACGATGCGGTCGGCGAGGCGGTCGGCCTCCTCCAGGTACTGGGTGGTGAGCAGGACGGTGGCGCCGTCGGCGCGCAGTTCCCGTACGACGTCCCAGAGTTCGGCCCGGCTGCGCGGGTCCAGACCGGTGGTCGGCTCGTCGAGGAAGATCACCTCGGGCCGCGCGACCAGGCTCGCCGCGATGTCGAGCCGGCGGAGCATGCCCCCGGAGTAGGTCTTCGCGGTGCGGTCGGCGGCCTCGGCCAGGCCGAAGCGGTCGAGGAGTTCAGCGGCCCGGGCGCGGGCCTCGCGGGCACGGAGCCCGGCCAGCCGGCCCGTCATGCGCAGGGTCTCGGCCCCGGTCTGGAGCCCGTCCACGGCCGCGAACTGGCCGGTGAGACTGATGCGTCGGCGTACGAGGCCCCGCTCGGCGGCGATGTCACACCCGGCCACCCGGGCGGTGCCCGCATCGGGCGTGGTGAGCGTGGCCAGGATCCGGACGGCGGTGGTCTTGCCCGCGCCGTTGGGGCCCAGCAGGGCGAGGACGCTGCCGCGGGGGACGGCCAGGTCGAGGCCGTCGAGGACGCGGGTGGCTCCGTAGGACTTGGTGAGGGCGGTGGCCTCGATGCCCAGATCGCCGCTGGTCGCGGCGGGGTTCGGGGCACGGCCCACCTCATGGGTCACGGCACGGTTCACGGCACGGTTCACGGGGTCGATCCCTTCTGCGTATGGGATACGCGCTACTGTGTAAGTAATACACAGAACTAGGATGGAGGTCAACGGATCACGAGGCGCACGGCATCGAGGGGATGGGCATGGAGACAGGACCGGATGAGCCGGAAGAACCGGAGACCGGGCTTCCGGCGAGTCTGGAAACGGCCTGGGGCCTGCGCGAACGTCCCACCAAGGGACCGCGCCCCGCCCTCACGCTGGACCGGATCGTCGACGCCGCGATCCACCTCGCCGCGACCGAGGGCGTCGAGGCCGTCTCGATGGGGCGGGTGGCCAAGCAGCTCGGCTCCTCGGCCATGTCCCTGTACCGGTACGTCACCGCCAAGGACGAACTGTTCATCCTGATGGCGGAAGCGGGCGTGGGCACCCCGCCGCCCGCCACCGTCGACCCGGCCGCCGACTGGCGCGGGGCGATCACGGAATGGGCGTACCAGCAGCGGGCGCGGCTCCAGGAGAAGACCTGGATCCTGCGGATCCCGATCACCGGGCCGCCGGCCACCCCGAACCAGGTCGCCTGGATGGAGCGCGGTCTGGTCTCCCTCGCCCACAGCGGGCTGAGCGAAGGGGAGAAGCTGTCGACGCTGATGCTGATCGGCGGCCTCGTGCGCAACGAGACGACGCTCATGGCCAACATCGTGGACGCCATGATCAAGACCGGTGTCACGCCCGACCGGATGCTGGCCCGCTACACCAACACCCTGACCCTGCTGACCGACCCCGACCGCCACCCGGCGGTGACCCGGCTCCTCGCGTCCGGGGTCATCGGGCACGCCGACGCGCCCGACGCGGAGTTCGCCTTCGGTCTCGGGCGGATCCTGGACGGCCTGGAGGCGCTGATCGAGGGGCGGGCCGCGGCGGGCTGACCGTCTCCGGGCTGACCTTCGCCGGGAGGGGAGCGATCGTCCGGCCCACCGGCCGTGACGGGCCGCGGAGTGTCATGTTCCGTTCGCTGATACGTGGTTGGTACACAACCGTGCGGTTCTCGAACGGTTATTCCGCGGTGACGGATGGGTCCGTCTCCGAGACTGCTGGAAGGGCGCACCGGCCGGCGGAATCCCCCGCCGCGACCAGCGACCCGGAAAGGCAGGGATCCCCACCGTGCAAGCGCGGCGCGCTCGGCGTCCGGTCATCGCCGCCTCCCTCCTGGGGCTGGCGCTCACCGGAGGCCTCGTCCTCTCCCATGGGACCGGGAGCGGTGCGAACCCCTCCGGGGACGCGTCCGGCGGCCCCGCCGTGCCCGCCGCCGGGCCCGGCACCTTCACCACGGCGCAGGCCTCCGGCGCCGTCATCGGAACCGCCGGTCCGCTGCGCCGCTACAAGGTCGAGGTGGAGAACGGCATCGACCTGTCGGCCGAGCGGGCGGCCTCGGAGATCCAGGCGATCCTCAACGACCCGCGGAGCTGGGCCGCGCACGGTCAGGGCCGCTTCCAGCCGGTCACCGACAACGCCGACGTCACGATCAAGATCGCCACCCCGAAGACCACCGACCGCCTCTGCGCCTCGGTCGGCAGCACCCGCGGCGAGCTGAACTGCGAGGTCACCGGGGGAATCGTGGTCAACCTGAAGCGCTGGGTGCGGGGTTCCCCGCAGTACGACGGCCCGGCCACCGAGTACCGGCACCTCATCATCAACCACGAGACAGGCCACATGATCGGCTACCGGACGCACATGGGCTGCCCGGGGCCCGGCCGGCCGGCGCCCGTGATGATGCAGCAGATCAAGGGCCTGGACGGCTGCATGTCCAACGCCTGGCCCTACACCGCGCAGGGCACCTTCCTCACGGGCCCCGCCGCGCCGTGACGCGGAGGACCCGCGGGACGGCGCGGTGCGCGGTGTCCGGGCCCTCGGGTCAGGAGGGTACGCAGACCTCCTTGCCCTTGAGCGTGCCCTGGCCGACGACCTCGATCAGCGGGTACACGCAACCGGCCGCGAGGTAGGTGTTCCAGGTCTCGGTCCCCGTGTCGGTCCCCGGGACCAGCGGGCCGTGCACGTTCCTGCTGAAGTTGGCGCCGCCGCCCGTGGTGTTCTGCCAGCCGAGCCGGACGTGGACGGCGGATCCGGCCCGCTTCCAGTAGCCGACGCCGATGACGCCCTGCGCGCCGACCCGGCCGTTGACGTCGATGCACAGGGTGCCGTTGCCGAGGTCCGTGCAGCGCTGGACGTACGCCTTCACGGAGCCGGGGGCGGCCTGTGCGGTCCGGGCGGCCTGTGCGGTCTGCGCGGACGCCGTGGCCGCCGTGGCCCCCGTGGTCGCCGCCAGGAGCAGAGCGCCCGCCGCGACCACCGTGCAGGCCTTCGCGAACGTACGGACGGGTCCCCTGTTGGTGCCGGTGGTGCCGATGCGCATGACGATTCCCTTTCGCTGGAGGAGTGGTCCGAGCCTGGAGCACCCCGCCGCGGGAAGTCGAGGACGCGGCCGTCTCCTCCCGCGGCCCGGTTCGGGAAACCCCTGGGAAACGCTCGGCGCGTCCGGACTCCCCGTCGGACGCCGGGCGTTCATCGCATTGCACGGCCAACCGCCCCGAGGGGCACGCTTTTGAAGGTCATGGGAGTCTTTGGGGCAACCTTGGGAGTCCGCTGGGGCACACATGGGGGACAACCGGCCAATTCATGAGATTCCCGATTACGTTCGCTGCAGAGCGGGTCGCAGACAGCGCCCCGCCCGACACTGGAGGTTCCAGGCATGCGACGTACCCTCACCAAGGCCGGCACCCTCGCCGCCGTCTCGATGTGCACCCTGGCGCTCGCCGTGCCCGCCGCCCAGGCGGCGCAGCAGGACGGCACGGCCGCGGCCACCGCCGCCTCCTCGACGGCGTACTTCGAGTTCACCGACGGCAGGAACACCTTCGTCTTCAAGCTGAACGACACCGCCAAGATCAAGCAGGCGCGCGACATACTCAGCGGCGTGGACAAGGAGAACCGCAGCGTGATGGGCCGCGTCGTCAAGGCGCCCGCCTCGTACAACCAGCCCTGGAAGTACACCCTCGCCCCGGAGTCGGTGAAGTTCTTCAGCATGGCCGTGGAGGTCTGTGACGCGAGCATCTCCTACGTCAACGACCACCTGAGCGAGGTCGGCGGAGCGCTCCTGCCCGGCTCGACCTGGTGTCCCTGGAGCTCCAAGCTGACGCGTGAGGTCACCGCGCCGTAAGGCACCGGTGCGGGCGCCGCGCGCGCCCGACGCCCCTCCGGCCGCCGCGTCCCCCCGGCGGCCGGAGGCGGCGCCCGGTCGCTGGCGGCGCCCGGTCCGGACCGTACGCGAAGTAACGTGTCTCCCACCGGTGTCCGGCGGACGGGGAGGTGCGTGGCGGAGCGGGAACGCGTGGCCACGGCCGCGGAGGGAATGTGCTTCCGGATGCTCGGGCCGATGACCGCCCGGACGGCCGACGGGGCCTCGCTGGGCCTGGGCCCGAAGCAGCAACGGGCCCTCCTCGCCGTCCTGCTGCTGCGCACCGGCAGGACCGCGACCGTCGCCGAGCTGTGCGACGCGCTCTGGGGGCAGCGCGTACCGCCGCGCGCGGTGGGCACCCTGCGGACGTACGCGTCCCGGCTGCGCGCGCTCTTCGAACCGGACCGTCCGGCCCGGGCGCCCGCCCGGCTCCTGGTGTACGCCGCCGGCGGGTACGCGCTGCGGCTGTCCCGGCCCGTGGTGGACGTCGCCGAGTTCGAACGCGGGCTGGCCGACGCCGCCCGGCTGCGCGCCGCCGGAGCCGTCCGCGAGGCGCACCGGGTCCGCGCGCGGGCCCTCGCGCTCTGGGCGGGCAGCCCGCTGGCCGGTCTGCCCGGCCCCCACGCGGAGGAGCAGCGCGACCGGCTCACCGGGTTGTGGCTGGCCGCCCGCGAGGACCACTTCCACGACGCGCTGGAGCTGGCGCCGGACCGCGACCCGGCGGCCGTCCCGGCCCTGCGGGCCTTCGCGGCCGAACACCCGCTGCGCGAGCGGGCCCACGAGCTGCTCATGCGGGCCCTGCACCGCAGCGGCCGGTCCGGCGAGGCGCTGGCCGTGTACGAGAGCGCCCGCGAGACGCTCGGCCTGGAACTCGGGGTCACCCCGGGACCGGAACTGGCCGCCCTGCACGGCGCGGTACGGCTGAGGACCGGCCGCGCGGCGAGCGTCAGGCGTCGCCCCGGCCCGGCGACGGATCCGGCGGCCGAGCCAGGGGCCGCGCCGGCGGCGGGCGAGCCGGGGTCCGACCCGGCGTCCGCGGCACCGTGCGGCCCGGTGCCGCCGTCACCACCGTCAGGGGCCCGGCCCGGTCCCGTCCGCGCGTCCGCGGGCGGATCGCGCCGCCCCGGCGCCGGACCCCCGCCCGCCGCCCCGCTCGCCCGGGCGCCGCTCTTCGTCGGCCGGACCGCGGAGAGCGCCCTCCTGGTCGAGCTGTTCTCCGGCGCCGCGAGCGGTGTCCCCGTCGCGGTGCTCACCGGCATGCCGGGCATCGGCAAGACGGCGCTCGCCGCCCGGGTCGCGGGCCGGGTGCGCGCGCTCTTCCCCGACGGGGTGCTGCGGGCCGACCTCGGCTCCGGATGCGCCGCCCCGCTCGGCGCCCTCGTCCGCGCCCTGGGGGCGTCCGGCGCGGCCGTGCCGGACGGCATCGAGGCCAGGGCGGCCCTGTACCGCTCGCTGCTGGCCGGGCGGCGCGTCCTCGTCCTGCTCGACGACGCCCGGGACACCGCGGAGCTGCTGCCGCTGCTGCCCGGGACGCCGGGGTGCGCCGCCCTGGTGACCGCTGCCGTGCGGGGGCTCGTCGTCCCCGGAGCGCGGCTGATCGACGTACCGGAATGGGACGAGGCGCCCGCGCGGGAACTGCTGGGGGCGCTCGCCGGTGCGCGGCGGATCCGTCAGGATCCCGCCGGACTGCGCGAACTCCTCGACCGGTGCGGCGGGTTGCCGCTCGCGCTGGAGCTGGCCGGGCGGCGGCTGCGACGCGAACCGGGTCTGTCCCCGGGGCTCCTGGCGGCGCGGAGCGGGAGCGGACCGCTCGCGCGGCTGCGGGCGGACGGCCGGGCGGTCGAGGACGGCTTCCACCGCCGCGCCGCGGGGCTGTCGGCCGCCGCGGTCCACGCCCTGCGGGCGACGGCGGCGGCTCCGGCGGGGGCGCCGGACGGGTTCAGCGCCGTCGAGGCGGCCGCGCTGCTCGCCACCTCCGAGGCCGAAGCGGCCCGCCCCTTGGAGGAACTCGTCGATTCCTGTCTGCTGGGGGCGGGGCCCGCGGGCCGTTACCGACTCCACCCGCTGGTGAGGGAGTTCGCGCTGCGGCCGGGCGGGACCCGTCAGATGTACCCCTCGCGCAGGGCGTAGGCCACCGCGTGCGCACGGTTGTTGAGCTGGAGCCGGGACATCAGGCCGTGCAGGATGTTCTTCACGGTCCGCTCGGAATAGGCCAGCTTCTCGGAGATCGTGCGGGTGTCCAATCCGTCGGCCAGGAGGCGCAGTACGTCCGTCTCGCGCGGAGCCAGACCGAACGGCGGCACGGCGCCCGTGCCCGCGCAGGCCGCCGACGCCTCCGAACGCCGCAGCCGGTTCATCTGACCCAGCACCCGGCCGATCAGGTCCGGCGGCAGTACGCATTCGCCCCGCGCGCTCTGCCGGATGGCCTCGAACAGCCGCTCCTCGGTGGTCTGATGGCGCCAGAGGATGGCGCGCACGCCGTACTCCACCACCGCGAGCAGCTCCGGTTCGCGCAGCTCGCGGGCGATGAGGACCACGGGCCGCTCGCCGCCGCGCAGCAGCTCGCGCAGCTCGGCCGCCGACGGTTCGTCGATCCGGTCGACGGCCATCACCGCCACGGCCGCGGCCGCGGCCACGGTCGCGGCCGCGGGGCCGGCCGCCCCCGGCGGTGACGAGGGCACCACCTCCACGGTGGGTTGATGCTGCAGATGACGGACGATGCCGGCCCGGCTGAGCGGATCGGCGGCATGGATCGTCACGGCGATGCGGTCGGTCGGAACCGGCACGTGTCTTTCCCTCCCCCTGGGGTCACGCGGGTCCCGTGGTCTGCGGGCCCGCCGGGACCAGGGTGACCCAGGGGGATCAACAGCCCGTCGACGATCGATGGGTGACCGTGGCGAACCGCCCGGCCACCGCCCGTTGTTCCGTGCGGTGCGCACCGTTCCTCCCGTTCCGCGCCCTCTTGGTAGAGTTCTGGCTGGGTGTCACGTGCACGCATATTTCCCCGCGGGCACGGAAGTGGGAAGAAGAGTCATGAGCGCCGCGCGTCCTGAACCGTACTTCTCCCTGCTCGGACCCGTTCAGGCGTACCGGGGTGACGCCCCGCTCCCGCTGGGCCCGCCCCAGCAGCGCGCCCTGCTCGCCATGCTCCTGTGCCGACGCGACGCCGTGGTGGGCCTGGACGAGCTGATCGCCGGCCTGTGGGACGGGGAGCCGCCGCACGCGGCCGTCGGCACGGTCAGGTCGTACGTGTACCGACTCCGGCGCACCCTGGGCCGCGGCCTCGTCACCCAGGGCCGGGGCTACGCCCTGCACCTCGGCCACGACGCCCTGGACCTGGCCCGCTTCGAGGAACTCGTCGCCCGGGCCCGGGTGTCGGCCGCCGCCGGTGACGCGTTAGCGGCGCGGGACCTGCTGGCGCGGGGGCTCGGCATGTGGCGGGGCACCGCCCTGGCCGGGCTGCCCGGACCGCAGGCCCGCATCCAGCGCGAGAGCCTGGCCGAACTGCGCCTCTCGGCCCTGACGGAGCGGATCGAACTCGACGTCTCGCTGGGACGCCACGCCCACCTCGTCGCCGAACTGACCGGCCTCGCGCTGGAACACCCCCTCAACGACCGGTTGCGCGCCCTGCGCGACACCGTCCTGGAGCGCAGCGGCCGCGGCGGCGAGGTACGGCCGGCGGCGCCCGCGCTCCCCGCCCCTGCCTCCGCCACCGGCCCGCACCCCGCTCCGCGGTTGCCCGTCCCCGCCCAACTGCCTTACGTACCGGGCGATTTCACCGGGCGGGCCGATGAGGTGCGAGCCCTGACCGGCGCGCTGACGCCCACCGCGCCCGGGACGGTGGTCATCGCCGCCGTCGGCGGGATCGGCGGAGTCGGCAAGACCACCCTCGCCGTCCACGCGGCCCAGCGGCTGCGGGAGCACTTCGCGGACGGCCAGCTGTACGCGAACCTGCGCGGCGTGCGGGAGGACCCGGCCGAGCCCGACGCCGTACTCGCGGCGTTCCTGCGCGCGCTCGGGGTGGCGGGCCCTTCGCTCCCCGACGAGCCGGAGGAACGCGCCGCCCTCTACCGGACCCGGCTCGCGGGCAAACGGATCCTGCTCGTCCTGGACGACGTACGCGACGCGGCGCAGCTCGCGCCGCTGCTTCCCGGATCGCCGGGCTGCGCCGTCCTGGTCACCAGCCGCAGCACCCTGCCCGAACTGCCGGCCACCCTGCGCCTGCGCCTCGACGTACTGGCCGACGGGGAAGCGCTCGCACTGCTCGGCCGGATCGTGGGGGAGGAGCGGATCGCGGCCGAACCCGCCGCGGCCACGGCCCTCGTCGAGCGGTGCGGCGGCCTGCCGCTGGCGCTGCGCATCGCCGGGTCGCGGCTGGCGACCCGGCCCGCCTGGGGGCTGGCGGACTTCCTCCGGCTCCTCGACGGCGGTCACCCGGCCCCCGCCCCGCCCGGCGGCCCCGGCGGGGGCGGCGCCGAGGACAGCGTGGAAGCCTGCTTCCGGCTCAGTTACGACCTGCTCACCCGGGCCGAGGCGCGGCTGTTCCGGCTGCTCGCGGTGCCCCGCGCCCAGACGGTGCACCTCGCCGCGGCGGCGGCGCTGGCCGGGCTCGCGCTCCCGGAGGCGGAGCGGCACCTGGAACGGCTGACGGCGCTCGGACTCCTGGAGTCCCCGGCGCCCTTCACCTACCGCTTCCACGACCTGCTCAAGGAGTTCGCCGCCGCGCGGTCCCGGGAGTACGACGCGCCCTGGCGGCGGGCGAGGGCCCTGCTGCGGCTGGTCGACCACATCCTCGCCCGGGCCCGGTACGCGTACGCGGCCGAGCGCCCGGGCCATCCCGTCGTGGGCCTGCTGACCCCCACGGTGGCGGACGGGGTGCCCATCGCGGCGCAGGACAGCGGCGGGCACCCCGTCGCCCCGTACATCGAGGCGGTGCTGGCGGTGGCCGTGCAGACGCTGGAGGCGAGCCCCTTCGCGGTCGGGCTGATCGCCGACATGGTCCTCGCGCTCGACCCGCCGCTCGACGGCTCGTTCCTGTGGGCCGCCCTCATCGACCCCGCCCGCCGCATCCTGCGCGCCGCCGAGGAGCAGGCGCACCGCGGGGCGGCGGGGCGCATCGGCTGCATGCTGGGGGCCGCCCTCACCCGGCTGGGCCGGCTGGACGAGGCGCAGGCCGTGCTCGAGGACGCGGAGCGGGCGGCGCGGGACGCGGGTGACGAGGTGGTGCGTACCGACATCCTGACCTGCCGGGCGGTGGTCCGGCAGGCGCGCGCCGACTGGAGCGGGGCCGACGCCCTCTACCGGGAGGCGATCGCCCTGGGCACGGCCTGCGGCAGCACGTGGGGCACGACCAGCGCCCGCTCGAACAGCGTGAGCACGCTCCTGAACCTGCACCTGTTCGAGGAGGCGGCCGAGGCCTGCCGGCTCAGCCTGACCGCCGCCCGCGACCACGCGGACCGCCACGGCGAGGCCCACGCGCTCTACAGCCTGGGGATCGTGGCCCGGCACGCCGGACGCTCCCGGGAGGCGGTCGCCCGGCACCGGGAGAGCGCCGAACTGGCCCTGCGCGGAGGCTATCCGGCCCTCCAGGTGATGAACCTGATCTCGGAGACCGCCGCCCAGCTGGCCGCGGAGCTGCCCCGGGACGCCGTGGAGTGCGGCGAACGCGCGCTGGCCGCGGCCGAGCGGCTGGGCTGGCGGGCGGCGCGGGCGCGGGCCCTGCGCCTGCTGGGCACCGCCCTGGCCGCGGCCGGGGACCCCGAAGGGGCCGCGGCCCGGCTGGAGGAGGCCGTCGACCAGCTCGGAGAGCTCGGCCTGCCCGAGGTGGCGACGGCCTCGGCAGCCCTGGCCGCGCTCCGTTCCTGAGCCGCGCGCCCCTGTTCCCGCCCTCCGTCCCACGCCCCCGCTCACACGCCACATGGACCTGCGACATGCATATGTCGTTCACCGGCATATAGTGATCGCATGAATCCCGTTCGGGCGGCGGGCCGCCGCGTCCGCCTGCCCGGACATCGGCGTATGACGGAGATGGAGCAGACGGACATGGCCAGCAAGAAGAACCTCGTCGCCAACCGGGAGTCACTCGCCCACAAGGTCCGGTACGCCGCGAGCCGCCCGGACCGCATCGCCCCGTACCTCAAGCGGGCCGCCCGGGACCGCTGGCTGGCCTTCAGGCACCCCGACCACGTGGGCTACTACCGTGCGGTGATGGCTTCGGACACCCGGCGCAATCCCGAGGCGGCCGTGGGCAGCCAGACGCACGAGCGGTGGCTCGCGCTGGGCCGGATGCAGTACGACTACCTGCTGCGGCACGGCCTGCGGCCGGGGGCCAGGATGCTGGACATAGGCTGCGGCAACCTGCGCGCGGGCTGGCGCTTCATCGACTACCTGGAGCCGGGCCACTACTACGGCATCGACATCTCGCCCGACATCCTGATCGCGGCGAAGGAAACCCTGACCGAGCGCGGGCTCCAGGCCAAGGTTCCGCACCTGACCATCACCGGGAACCTGACGCTGGACTTCCTGCCCGACGCCCACTTCGACGTCGTGCACGCGCACAGCGTGTTCTCGCACTCGCCGCTCGAGGTCATCGACGAGTGCCTCGCCCACGTGGGCCGGGTGCTCGCGCCGGGCGGCCACTTCGACTTCACCTTCGACCGCACCACGGGCGCCGAACACCAGGTGCTGCGCGAGGACTTCTACTACCGCACCGAGACCCTGACCGGCCTGGCCGCCCGGCACGGACTGTCGGCCCGGTTCATGGAGGACTGGGAGGAGCTGGGCCACGGCCAGTCCAAGATCCGGGTCAGCGCGGGCTGAGCCGGACCCCGGGCCCCGGACGCGGCCCCGGCCGGGTCTCAGGTGGGGGTGGGCGTCCCGGAGTCCCGGCTCCGCCACAGCCGCAGGGCGAGGGCCGCGCCCGCGAGCAGGACCAGGGCCGTGGGAATCGTGTCCCCGTCCAGTACGCCGCCGAAGAACCCGGTGATCATGAAGGGCAGCGCCGCGGTGGCGAGCTGACCGGCCGTCCTGATCCCGGACAGCGCCGACCGCCCCGCCAGGGCCAGCGAGGCGATCACCGGAACGCCGTACCGCCAGTGCAGGAAGAGGCCGACCCCCTTCGCGTCCAGCAGGGCGAAGAGGACGACCGACAGCGGGGCCCACAGGGCCAGCGCCACGACCCCCGGGGTGCTGAGGATCCGGCGCGACGGCCGCAGGTCCGGCGGGCACAGCAGCGCGAAGACGGCGGGCGCCATCGGCAGCAGCAGGAAGGCCGGGAGCTGCCAGGGCATCGGCAGCTCGGCCGGCAGCAGGACCACCAGCACGGCGACGGCGTTGGCGGCCATGCCCGCCAGGGCCCACAGGGCGCCCGAGGGGCGCCCGCGCAGGGCGACGGCCGCCCCCACCAGCGCCACGGCGTAGGCCCCGCTCGTGGCGAAACTGAGCGGGACGAGGAAGTCGGGATCGCCGCTGACCTGCCAGTCGGAGATCGTCGAGACCAGGTTGAAGGCGGCGTACGAGGCGGTGGCGGCCAGGGCGAAGGGCGCCACGGGGGCGAAGAGCCGCCCGCCCCGCTGCGCGGAGCCGAGCCCCAGGCGCAGCCGGAACGCGTGCGCCGCGATGTCGCAGCCCTCCCGGAAACGGGTCAGCCGGCCCGCCCCCCGGGTCGCCTCGTGGTACGCCTCCGCTATCTCGTCACCGAATTCGCGGCGGAACCGCGCGGGATAGAGCCGCAGCAGCGGAAGGCTCACGCGGTGGCCTCTTCGCCGACGACCCCCAGGCGGCGGGTCGCCTCGCGGGCCGTGGCCGCGATCCGCCGCGCCTCGGCGCCGAGGCTCTCCCGTCCGGCGGGGGTGAGCGTGTACGTACGACGCAGCCGGCTGTCCACGATCTCTTCCTCGTGCACCTCGATCAGGCCCTGCCCCAGGAGGCGCTCCAGGGCGCCGTACAGCGTGCCGGTGCGCAGCTTGACCCGGCCGCCCGAGATCTTCTCCACCTCACGCGCGATCGCGTAGCCGTGGCGGGGCTCGTCCGCGAGCGCGGTCAGGAGGAGCAGGGTGGGTTCCTGCATCGCACGATCACTCATCCCCGCATCGTAAGTCACCCACCGGCATATATCGGCGGCGAAGGGGAGGGGCGGGGGCCGGGGCGGCGTCATGGATCTTCATACGAACGTTCTAGGGTGAGGGGGTGAAGCGGCAGAGGGGACATCAGGTGTGAGCAGGCTGGGCGGGGCATCGGGCGGCCGGTCGGGCGGGGCCGGAGCCGGGGGCAAGGGCGCCTCGGGCCGACGGCGCAAGCCCGCGACCGCCGGCGTCGCCGGGTGGGTGTCCGCCCGCCGGGCCGCCCTGGCGCCGCTCCTCGTCCGGGCGCGCCCGCTGCTGGAGCGCGCCCGCCCGCTCGCGCGACGCCTGCGGCCGGCCTACCCGCGGCCCGGCCGCGACGACTGGCGACGGTGGATCCCCTCCTGGCGCCAATGGCTCGGCGCGTCCCTCTACGGGTTCCTCGCCACCCTCGCCTTCGTCGCGTGCGCGTACGCCGTCACCGACATACCCGACGACCTCAACTCCTTCGCGAAGCAGCAGGACAACGTCTACTACTGGTCCGACGGCTCCAAGATGGCCCGCACGGGCTGGGTCAGCCGCCAGGAAATGCCGCTGGAGAAGGTCCCGAAGCCGGTCCAGGGCGCCATCCTCTCGGCCGAGAACGCGAGCTTCTACTCCGACCCCGGGGTCTCGCCCTCGGGCTTCCTGCGCGCGATGAAGGCCGCCGTCACCGGGGGCGAGACCCAGGGCGGCTCGACCATCACGCAGCAGTACGTGAAGAACGCCTACCTGAACCAGGACCGCACCCTCTCCCGGAAGTTCACCGAGATCCTGCTCGCCGTGAAGCTGGACCGCGCGAAGAGCAAGCAGCAGATCCTCCAGGACTACCTGAACACCAGCTGGTTCGGCCGCGGCACCTACGGCATCCAGCGCGCCTCCCAGGCCTACTACGGCAAGGACGTCTCCCAGCTCAACGCGAGCGAGGGCGCCTTCCTCGCCTCGCTCCTCAAGGGCGCCGCGCTGTACGACCCCGCCATCAGCAAGGAGAACCGCGCGCGGGCCGTCGACCGCTGGAACTGGATCCTGGACCGGATGGTCGAGACCGGCAACCTCTCGGCGGCCGAGCGCGCGACGTACACGAAGTTCCCCGAGCCCCAGGAGCGGGCCGTCGCCAGCGATGCCACCGGCCAGGCCGGGTACCTGGTGGAGCTGGCCAAGGCGTACGCGATCAAGTCCGGGCACATCAAGGACTCCGACTTCGACCTCGGCGGCTACCAGATCTACACGACCTTCGACAAGGCGCGCATGGACGCGCTGACCGCGGCCGTGCAGAAGACGCAGAAGGACTTCGACGCCGAGCGCCGGCCCACCACCGACACCTTCGCGAAGATCGGCGCGGCGAGCGTGGCCCCCGACGGGCGGCTGCTCGCCGTGTACGGCGGCCCCGACTACCTCAAGCAGGGCTTCAACGAGTCGAACGCGACGACGATCCCGGTCGGCACGGCGTTCACGCCGTTCGTGTACGCCACCGCGCTGGACGACGGCGTCCTGCGCACGCGCGGCAAGCCGCGGACGACGATTTCCCCGGCCTCCCGCTACGACGGCAACGACCAGGTCACCGTCCAGACGCCCGACGGACCCTACTGGGACCGCAGCGGCAAGGTCGTCAAGGGCCGCAACGACGGCGGCAAGAGCTGGGGGCAGGTGACCCTGCGCCAGGCCGTCGCGGATTCCGTGAACACCCCGATGCTGCAACTCGGCCTCGACGTCGGCCTCGACCGGGTGGACGGGCTGGCCCAGCGCGCCGGGCTGCTCGGCCCCAGCCTCGGACCGCAGGTGCCGGTCTTCGCTCTCGGGGAGAATTCCACGCCCAGCGCCATCCGCATGGCCGGCGCCTACGAGACCTTCGCGGCCGGGGGCATGCACACCGAGCCGTACTCGGTGCGCGCGATCACGCGCAACGGCACCGCGCTGCCGGTCGTGCCGCCCAAGCCCGCCCGGGCGATGTCGGCGACCGCCGCCCGCTCGGTGACGGAGGCGCTGCGGGACGCCGTCACCGACGGGTCGGCGAAGGCCGTGGACAAGGTGCGCCCGGGTGTGGCGGGCAAGACGGGAACGACCGCCTCGAACACGGCGGGCTGGTTCGTGGCCAGCACCGGGCAGGAGTCCACGGCCGTGGTCGTCTACCGGATGTCCCTCACCGACCTGATCCCGCTGCCGCTGACCGGCCTCGGCGGGGACCCGCAGGGCACGCCGGGCAGCGACCGGGCGGTCAAGCTGTGGGCGGAGTACACCAAGGCGGTGAACTGACGCCGGACCGCGCCGGGGTGGCCCCGGCGCCGTCGGGCGACCCTACTTGACCAGGGTCTTCCACTCCGGCGCCTGCGCGGGGTCGAGCAGCCGCAGCTGGTTCAGGACCTTCGGGTCCTGGACGTCCAGCCAGTCGGACAGCTCGCGGAACGACACGCACCGCACTTCCTGCCGCGGGCAGACCTCCCTCATGACGTCCTCGACGGCCTTCATGTAGATGCCGCCGTTCCAGTCCTCGAAGTGGTTGCCGATGTACATCGGGGCGCGGCTGCCGTTGTAGACCCGGTTGAAACCGTTCAAATACGACATACGGGTCTGTTCGAGCCACGCCGGGTACTTGGCCGGGTCGCCCTTGGTGCTCTCACCGGACTGGTTGTAGAGGAAGTTGAAGTCCATGGAGAGGACCTGCTTCTCCTGGTTCTGCAGCGGTACGAGTTGGAGTGGAAAGTTCCATATGCCGTTCATCTTGGACGGCCACAGCTGGAAGTCTCCCGACGAGCTCGCGTCGTAGCGCCAGCCGTACGGCTTGATGGCCTCCAGGAGGTTCTTCTGGCCCTCCAGGCAGGGGGCGCGGCCGCCCACCACCTCCCGGTCGGGGTCGAAGGGCAGCGGCGCCGCGTTCGTGAAGCCCGTGTTGGTCTTCCAGTTCTTGATGAACGAATAGGTCTGGTCGATCTCGCTCTTCCACTCGGCCGGGCTCCAGTCCCCGCCGCCCTTGGGTCCGCAGAAGTGACCGTTGAAGTGCGAGCCGATCTCGTCGCCGTCGGCCCAGGCGCCGCGCAGCTGTTCCAGCGTGCTCTTCACGTGCGGGACGGTCGGGTAGGAGATGGCGGCCGAGCCGGGATTGTGCTGCGGCGGGGTGTAGAGCATCTTCTTGCTCTCGGGCAGCAGGTAGATGCCCGTGAGGAAGAAGGTCATGTGCGCCTTGCTCTCCTTCGCCACCTCGCGGAAGTGCGAGAACAGGTGGTCGTCGCCCTCGAGCGCGCCGTCCCAGGAGAACACCACGAACTGCGGCGGCTTCTCGCCCGGCTTCAGCCGCTCGGGCTTGAGCTGGCCCGGCTGCGGTCCGGTGTAGGACGTGGAGCCGTCACCCAGGACCTTGACCTTGCCGTCCCAGTTCTTCTCGTCGTCGCGGTCCGTCCCGTTCTTGCCGTTCTTGCCGGCCGAGAGCGAGGCGGCCGCGGTCTTCTCGTCCCCCGCGTCCGCCGAGGAGCCCAGGGTGAAGGCGTAGGCGGTGGCAGCGGACGCGGTGAGGGCGATCGCGCCCACACCGATCCCCATGCGCTTGCGATGGAGGGCCCTTTTGCGCGCTTTGCGTTCCTTGCGGGTTGCCCGGGACTCCGTCAGGAGGTCCGGGGCGTCGTCGGTGTCGGGCATGGCAGCTGTCTTCCCCCGTGGTCACCGCAGCCCCCGCCGCGCATGGATTGTTCATACGAATATAGAACTTGTTGGCATGTCTCCCCTACCCCGGATCCGCGCGTCGCGCCGCCCCACAGCCTGATCACAGCAGGCGCACAGGTCCGGCGGCCCCCGCCGACGGCGCGGGCGGCCCGCCCCGTACGGGTTGTGCACCAGTTGTGCGGGGGGAATTCAGTGCGGTCGTCGGCTGTGCGAGGATTCCGCCGCCGGTCCGTGTGGACCGGCGACAAGGGGAACTATTGTGATATCAAAGACGTTCAGACGCGCCGGTGTCGGCGTGGCTCTGGCCGCAGTCCTGGGGTACGCATTCCTGCCCTCCTCCTTCGCGGACGAGGCTCCGCGGACGCACACTGCTGACAGCGCGAGCCTGAAGACGTTCGGCCGGATAGCCGACGACGTGCTGTCCCAGCGCACGCAGGCGCTGGTCGACGACCAGCAGGGGCAGCACCGCCCCGCCGCCTCGGGCGCGAAGACGCGCATGTCGCCCCAGCTGCAGAAGGACGAGAACGAGGCGCTGTCGTCGCTGCGTTCCCGCAAGACGCGGCTGAAGCAGCTCG
The DNA here is from genome assembly GCF_040296485.1 of Streptomyces sp. NPDC002138. Taxonomy (NCBI): domain Bacteria; kingdom Bacillati; phylum Actinomycetota; class Actinomycetes; order Kitasatosporales; family Streptomycetaceae; genus Streptomyces; species Streptomyces sp. NPDC002138. The sequence goes on from NZ_JBEOXE010000003.1 coordinate 27,774, forward strand.
GCGAGGCCTACAGCGCCGCCGACACCAAGGTGACCGTGGACAAGGCCACCGTCACCAAGGGCAAGGCGACCGTTCAGGTCACCGAGGACACCACCCTCACCTACCAGAAGGTCCACGGCGACGAGCCGACGACGACCGGCTTCCGCACGCGGTACGAGCTGAACCTCGTCGGCAAGCCGGGCGGCGCCTGGGAGCTGACCTCGGTCGCCTCCAAGGAGAACGGCCCGGTCGCCGTCAACGAGCCGACCCCCGCCAAGGCGGCCGTCGTCAAGGACGACGGCCAGACCTACCCCGACGGCACCCCGGCGTCCACCAAGTACCCCGCGCCGGCCAAGCCCAAGGCGAAGACCGGCGGCGCGTACGACTACACGGCCATGGCCGCGTACGCGGAGAAGTACTGGAAGAACTACAACCCGGCCTACCGGCAGTTCAACGGAGCCGGCGGGGACTGCACCAACTTCATCAGCCAGTCCCTCAAGGCGGGCGGCTGGAAGAACGTGTCCGGGACCACCTCGGACTACCGCAACTGGTGGTACGACGGCTCCCTCCAGACCGACTCCTGGGCGGGCGCCAACGAGTGGGCCTGGTTCACGAACTCCAACAACCGGGCGCCGAACCTGGCGTACGTCTACCAGATGGATGTCGGCGACATCCTGCAGATGGACTTCAACCGGGACGGTTCCAAGGACCACTCGATGATCGTGACGTACCGGAGCAGCGCGGGAATGCCCTACGTCACCTACCACTCGACGAACACCTACCGGAAGTCCCTGGCGAGCCTGATCGCCTCGTACCCCAACGCGGTGTACTTCGCCTACCGCACCTGACGGGTCCCTGCCCCGGCGGACCGTTCGCCGGTCCGCCGGGGCAGGGGTGGCGGCGCCCCGGAGCCCCGGCCGGAAATACCTGGCGGGCCGTGGCGGGGAAGCGGTACGCTCACCGCGATGATCACCGAAACGACGCAGAGATCGGGGGACCCGTCCGCGCAAGGTGAGTGCTGATGCTCACCGAGACCGCGAACGAGGATTCCCGCCTTGCCCTCTGGCTGCGCGTGCGCGAGTACGCCGTGCCGCCCTCCATGATCGAGACCGCGACCGCCCGCCGCCGTGCCGGGGACTGGGCGGGTGCCTGCGCCGCCGCGCGCATCGACGTCGACGTCCTGCCGCGTGCCGTGGCGCGCGCGCACGGCACGGAACTCGCGGCCCGGCTGCGGGCCGACCTCCGCCACCTCGCTCCCGACCTGCTGCGCTGGCACATGCCGAGGGTCACCCCCGACGGGCTGCTGCGCCCCGGGCTGACCCTGACCCTGGCCCGGTACGAGGCCACGGGAGCGGACGGCCCGTACGCCCTGCACCTGGTGGCCCGGACCCCGCCCGCCTGGGCGGACGCGGGGCAGCGGATCAGCCTCGCGCTGTGGGGCGGACCGCGCCCGGCGGCCGGAGCCCGCTCGCATCCGCACCCCCACCCGCGCCCCCGGCCGCGCTTCCGCCTCGATCTGCACCGGCACCTGTGGGACGCGCGCCGGACCGACGAGTTCCGGATCCGCTCCGGGGCCGACCGGCCGCCCGCCGACCGCGCCGCGGCGCCGGACCCCGGCCCGCTGCCGCCCGGGAGACCCTGGGCGACCCGGCGTTGGGCCGCCGAGGCGGAGCTCCTGCTGCGCGCCGAGGGACGGGCCACCGGTACCGTCACCGTCCGGCTCGGCGCCCTGGACCGGCTGGACCTGTACGTCGACGGCGACGCGGAGCGCGACCGGTTCCGCTACCGGCTGCGCGACCGGGACGAGTCCGCGGACGGCGCCGCCGCCGTGCCGGTCCTGCCCGACGCGGCGACCTGGGTGCCGCCCGACCTCGAACTGCTCCGGGCCGGGCTGATCCCGGCCGACCGGCTGCACCCGCTGGTCGCCTCCGCGCTCGTACCGGGAAGCTCCCCGGACCCGACCGCGTCCCCGGCCGCGGCGGCGCGGCGCGCGGACGGCGGTGCGGCGCCGCGCGTGGTGGACTGCCGCGGGGCCCGGCACCGGATCGGGCTGGTCGACGGAGTACTGGCCCCGCTCGACCACGACCCGGCCGAGATCCGGCGGGAGGAACTGCTGGTCGCCCTGACCGGTACGCCGCTGCCCTGCCTGCGGGAGATCGACCTCGCCCACCGCCGTCCGGACTGTCTCGCCGGTGTCCGCGAACGCCTCGACCACGGCGACACCGCCGGCGCGCTGGCCGTCGTCGAGGACCTGCTGGGTCCCGACGCGTTGCTGCGCGGCGGCGCGCTGCGGGACGAACTCGAGGCGGCCACGGCCCGGCGGATCGTCCACGGGCTGTTCAGGGCGGGCCTGCTGGGGCCCGGACCCCGCCGCGTCCTCCCCGGGGACGGCCGTCCCCGCGAGATCCGGACGCACCCGCGGCAGGCGTCCCGCCGCTGAGACCGGCGACCACCGTCGGCCCTCCCGCCTCCCGCCTCCCGCCTCCCTCCTCCCTCCTCCCACCTCCCTCCTTCCTCCGAGCTGTCTACAGGTGATGAAAATGACCATGTTTATGCCTGTTTCCGCGACGGATACCCGCTCCGGCGTCCCCGTCGTGCCCGCCCCCGCCGCCCAACTCGACGTCGCGGGAGCGCTGCTGGCCCTGCTGCGCGACACGGCCACCGAACCGCGCCCCGACATCCAGCTGGAGGCGCTGACCCTCGCCGTCGCCGCCGACCTGCCCGTGCTCCTGTGGGGCGAGCCGGGAATCGGCAAGACCGCGGCCCTGACGCAGCTCGCGGCCTCCCTGGACCTTCCGCTCACCACCGTGATCGCCAGCGTCCACGAGCCGTCCGACTTCTCCGGGCTCCCCGTCATCGGGGACGACCCCGCCGAGCAGGGCGTTCCGATGGCCCCGCCGGACTGGGCGGTGCGCCTGGTGCGGGCCGGCCGGGGGCTCCTGTTCCTGGACGAACTGTCCACCGCGCCCCCGGCCGTGCAGGCCGCCCTGCTCCGGCTCGTGCTGGAGCGGCGCATCGGCGCCCTGCAACTGCCTCCCGACGTCCGGATCGTCGCCGCGGCGAACCCGCGGTCCTCGGCGGCCGACGGCTGGGAGCTGAGCCCGCCCCTGGCCAACCGGTTCGTCCACCTGCAATGGACCCACGACCCCGAGGTCGTGGTCCGCGGCCTCGGCGGCACCTGGCCCCGCGCGACCCTGCCCCGGCTCGACCCGGGGCGGCTCCCGCGGGCCGTGGACTTCGCCCGGCGCGCGGTGTGCGGGCTCCTCGCCGCCCGCCCCGGACTGGTGCACCGCTTGCCCAGCGGTGAAGCGCGCCGGGGCGGCCCCTGGCCGTCGCCCCGCAGCTGGGACATGACCCTGTCCCTGGTCGCCTTCGCGACCGCGGCGGGCTCCTCCCGGGAGGTGCTCTCGCTGCTGGTCCGGGGCACCGTGGGGGACGGGCCCGGGCTGGAACTCCTGGCGAGCCTCGACCGGATGGACCTGCCGGATCCCGAGGACCTCCTCGCCGACCCGGCGGCCGCGGTCCTGCCCGAACGCGGTGACCTGCGCCAGGCCGTGCTCGACGGGGTGGTCGCCGCGGTCCGCGCCCGTCCCGAGAAGTCCCGCTGGGACGCCGCGTGGGAACTGCTGGTCAAGGCGCTGGACACCGGCGCCCCGGACCTGGTGGTCGTCCCCGCGACCGCGCTCGCCGCGCTGCGCCGCGAGGAGTGGGACGTACCGGCGTCCATCGAGCGGCTCGCCGGAGCGGTGTCCCTCTCCCGCCGCGCCGACCGCGCGACCGCGAGGGCGGCGGCGGCGACGAACGGCGGGCGATCCCGATGAGCACCGGCACGCCGACCGCCCCGGGCACGCTGGACCTCGACAAGCTCTTCGCCGCCCGGCTGCACGCGACGCGCGTCCGCCCCTACCTGGCCACTGCGCTGTTCGCCCTGCACACCGTGGAGTCAAAGCGGGTACCGACCATGGCCGTCGACCGGCACTGGCGCTGCTACGTCTCGCCCGCCTTCGTGGACCGCACCCCGCTGGAGGAACTCGCCGGGGTCTGGGTGCACGAGGTGTCGCACCTGCTGCGCGACCACCACGGACGCAGCGACCGGGTCGCCCGCGAGCGCGGGCTGAGCGGCCCGGGGGAACGGCTGCGGATGAACATCGCCGCGGACTGCGAGATCAACGACGACGTGTACGGCGACGGACTGGTCGCGCCCGAAGGCGCCGTCGTGCCCGCCGATCTGGACCTGCCACCGGGGGAGCTGATGGAGGACTACCTGCGCCAGTTCGGGCTCGGCCCCCGGACGCAGGGCCTGGTCTGGCTCGACTGCGGCAGCGGCGCCGACGGGCTGGAGCGGGAGTGGGAGCTGGGCCCCGACGGCGCGCACGGGCTCAGCGAGCAGGAGCGGGACGCGGTCCGGTTCCGGGTGGCGCGGGGCATCACCGGCCGTCCGGGCAGCGCCCCGCGGGGATGGCGGCGGTGGGCGGAGGAGGTGTTCCACCCGCCGCAGCCGTGGCGCGCGCTGCTGGGGGCCGCGGTCCGGTCGGCGACCTCCGGTTCCGGTGCCGGCGAGGACTACACGTACGGACGTCCCTCGCGCCGCTCGGCCGGCATGCGCGGCGTGGTCCTGCCGAGCCTGCGCCGCCGACCGCCCCGGGTCGCCGTGGTCATCGACACCTCCGGTTCGGTCAGCGACGCCGAACTGGGCGCCGCGCTCCTCGAGGTCGCCGCGATCTCCCGCGCGGTGGGCGGCCGCCGGGACCTGATCACGGTGGTGCCGTGCGACGCGGTGGCCCGGACCGCGCACGCGCTGTGCAGTACCGCCGGAATCCCGCTGCTGGGCGGTGGCGGCACGGATCTGCGCACGGGCTTCGCCAAGGCGCTGCGGTCGGGGAGCCCGCCCGATGTGATCGTGGTCCTGACCGACGGACAGACGCCCTGGCCAGCCACGCGACCGCCGTGCCGCGTGGTGGTGGGCCTCTTCCCGCGGGAGGTGTCCGACGGATCGGCGGACGAGGACAATCCCGATTACGTGCCGGACGCGCCGCCCGCCTGGGCGCGCGTGGTGACGATCGGGTAGGCCGTGCCGTAGGACGGACGGGTCGCCTCGCCCATACTGGGCGTCCGTGCGACGGGGGAACCGAGGGGGACGGCGTGGAGAACGAGGAAGCGGGCGCGGTGACGGGCTTGGACCTGGACGAGCTCTTCGCGGGGGCCCTGGCCGAAGTCGAGGCGGATGACGATGACGCCCCCGTCCCCTGCCTGGTCGCCCTGCACGAGCGGCCCACCCGGGAGGTCTTCGAGCGGGCGGCGCGCCTGCTGGCCCACGACGAACCGGCGGAGCGGGCGCTGGGGGCACAGGTCCTGCGCGAGCTGGGCCGCCCCGACGACGACGGCCGCCGGCCCTTCACCACGGAGACCGTCGCGGTCGTCCTGGCGGAACTGCCCAGCGAACCGGACCCCTGGGTCCTGGGATGGATGATCTCCGTCCTCGGCTACCACGGCGCCGTGGAGACCCTCGACCTCGTCCTCGGCCACCGCTCCCACGCGGCGCAGCCGGTGCGCTTCGCGGTCGCCGCCGCGCTCCCCTGCCTGGCCGATTTCGACCGTACGCAGGGAGCGGTCATCGAGGCCCTGCTCGCCCTGGCCGAGGACACGGACGCCCACGTCCGCTGGTACGCCCAGTTCGCGCTGTTCCACGAGACGGACGGCGTCACCGACGGGGACCGGGTCGCCTGGGCCACGGCCCTGACCACCCGGGCCGACCCGGAACGGCGCGAGGAACTGCGCCACCTCGGCACCACCCTGGACGACGACGCCGATCCCGCCCTGCGCGCGATCTTCGAGGGCGCGCCGGACCCGGCTAGCCGGCCTGCTTGACGCAGGTCCGGTCCTTGGACGGGAGCCTGCCCGTGGCGAGGTACGTGTTGACCTCGCGGTCCACACAGGTGTTGTCGTACAGGCCGTAAAGGGCGTGCCGGTTGGCACCCTCCAGGGTGACCAGCCGGGAACCCGGCAGCTGTGCGTGCAGCCTGCGGCTGCTCTGGTACGTGGTGCGCGGATCGCCGGTGGCGGCCACGATCATCATCGGGGCGTCACCGCTGATGCGGGTGGGCTCCTCCCGGGGCCGGTCCCAGAAGGCGCACGGGCCGATGTTGTTGCTCAGCGGCCCGAACAGCGGGTGCGCGGCGCGGCTGCGCTCGATGTCCCGCCAGTACACCTCGGGGTCGCGCGGGGCGGACCCGTCCGCGCAGATGATCGCGGCCTGGACGGCGCCCGACTGGGCGTGCTCGCCGCGCAGCGCGAAGCGCAGTGTCGCGGAGAACTCCGGTGTGATCGGAGCCGGTTCGCCCTTCGCCGCCTTGGCCATCACGGACACCTGCTCGGCGAGCGCGGTCCGCGCCTGGTCCGTGTCGTCCGCGATCCCCATGAAGAGGAAGAACGGCACCTGGGTGTCGTCGATCCGGAAGACGTCGGGGGCGGCGCCGAGGGTGAGCGGCCCGCGCGCGGCGGCCGCGACGATGCCGTCGACAGTGGCGAGCACCTCGGCCCGGGTGCGGCCCAGACCGTAGGTGTCGCCGCGGCGCGCCGCCCAGGTGGCCCAGTCGGAGAGCGCCCGCTCGTTCTCGGGCTCGGTGCCCGTCAGCAGCCGGGGGCGGAAGTCACCCGGGGCGAGCGCTCCGTCGAGCACGACCCGGTCGTAGCGGCCGGGGAACATCTGGGTGTAGACGGTGCCGAGGTAGGTGCCGTACGAGTAGCCCAGGTAGGAGATCCTGCGCTCGCCGAGGGCGCCGCGGATGACGTCCATGTCGCGGGCCGTATTGCGGGTGCTGATGTGCGCCAGCACCGAGGAGTTGGTGGCGCGGCACTTGCTGGCCAGGTCCTTCTGCAGCGCGACCTGGCGGTCGAAGCCCGCCCGGCCGACGCCCGCCGAGAACCAGGAGCTGCCGACCGGCCAGCCGCAGTCGAGCGGGGTGCTGCGGCCGACGAAGCGCGGGTCGAAGCCGATGATGTCGTAGCGCGGGCCGACCTCCTTCATCGCCTTGCGGACCTCCGGCGGCGATTCCACGGCAGGGCCGCCCGGGCCGCCGTTGTTCAGCAGGATCGAACCGATCCGGTGGCGGGTGTCGGTCGCCTGGAGCCTGGACACCGCCACGGTGATCGTCCGGCCGCCCGGATCGGCGTAGTCCAACGGCACGATCGCGTCGGCACACCGCACGCCGGCCTTGTCGAGGTCACGGCCCGCCGTGTCGTCCGGGCCCTTGACGCAACTGCCCCAGCCGAGCCGCTGCGTGTAGTAACGGTCCAGCCCGGACCCGGCCCCGGACCCGGCGCCGGCCGTGGCGGGGGCCCCGGCGGCCGAGGCCACGGCGGGGGAGGCGGTCAGGCAGGCGGCGAGGGCGAGGCCCACGGCGGAGGCGCGGCGCGCGGCCGGGCTGAGCGTGATCACGAGGTCTCCTCGAGCGGGTGGGTGCGGTCGGCGGCGCAGAAGGCGCCGTCCACGAGGGCGCGGAAATCCGCTTCGGCAGGGTCGGTCGGGGGCACCGCGGTGAGGACGACGGAGACGCTCCGGCCGCCGGGGCCGGTCGCGCCCAGCGCGCGGTGGCCACCGGGCACCGTCCCGCCGTGCCCCCACCACACGCCGCCGCAGGACAGCGGTGAGGAGATCAGCCCGAGCCCGTACCGGGCCCCGGGCCAGAGCCGCTCCGGATCGGCGGGGACGGTGCTCCGCATCTCGGCGAGCCAGCGCTGGGGCACCAGCGTCCCCGCCGACAGCGCGCGGTAGAAGCGCCCCACATCGGCGGGCGTGGAGACCAGCGCGCCGCCCGCGCCGCCGAAGGTGGTGTTCCACTCGGTCCCGTCGGTCAGCCACCCGGCCAACGGCGCGGCGGCTCCCGCCCGCTGCCCGGACCCGGCGGGGGCCGGGAAGTAACTGCGGGAGTGCGGCCCGCGGATGCGCGTGCCGTCACCCGGCCAGTAGGTGTCGCGCAGCCCGAGCGGTTCGAGGATCCGGCGCCTGACCTCCGCCTCGACCCCGCGGCCCGTGACCTGCTCGATGACGAGACCCGCGACGACGGAGTTGGTGGTCGCGTAGTGCCAGGCCGTGTCCGGGTGCGGCATCTTCAACGCGGTCGCGATCAGTTCACGGGGCTCGAAGTGACGGAACCGCCAGTCCTCCACGGGTTCGCCGACGAGGGACTCGACATGGTCGGGCAGGCCGCTGGTGTGCTGGAGCAGCTGTCGCACGGTGATCGCGTCGCCGTCGTAGCCGTTGCCCCGGATCAGCCCGGGGAGATAGCGCTCGACCGGTGCGTCCAGCGCGATCCGGCCCTCGGCGGCGAGCTGCACGACGACGGTGGCGGTGAACGACTTGGTGACGCTGCCGATCCGCAGCCGGTCCTCGGCGTTCATCGGACGGCCGGTCCCCAGGTCCGCCACCCCGCGGGCCGCGGTCCACCGGCCGCAGACCGGGTCGGCCACCTCGGCGGCCGCGCCCGGTACGCCGTGCCGGGTGACCAGGGCCTCCAGCGCGCGGGTGACCGCCGCGTGCGCCGCGCCGCAACCGGCCGACGCGGGGGCCGGATTCGCCGTGGCCGTCGCGGCGGCGGCGTGGGACGTGGGGGCGGCGAGGGACGCGGGGGCGGCGAGGGCCAGTACGGCCGAGGCCACGGCCAACGCGGCCGCGCACCGCCCCGGCGGGCGCCCGCCAAAACCTGCTTTCTTCGCTTTGTTCCGTACATATCTCATACCGTCAGAGGCTAGGAGTACGGCGGCCGGTACTCACTGTGGCTGTCCCCCCGATCCGGGGTGGGGTCAACTCGACCAACGCGGCCTCTCGGTGACCGCGACGGCCTGCGGATTGGGTACCCTCTCGGTTGACTTCGCGGCCTCGGCAGGGGCTGAAGCGCCGCCGGCAGGGGATGGATGAACATGGGCAGTGCACCTTCAGCAGAACTCTTCCAGCCGCTCAAGGCGGACGACCCGGCCGTCGTGGGCGGTTACCGCCTGGCGGCGGTCCTGGGCGCGGGCGGCATGGGCAAGGTGTACCTCTCGTACACGCCGGGCGGCCGCCCCATCGCGCTCAAGGTGATCCGGTCAGAATTCAGCGAGGATCCGGAGTTCCGGCGCCGCTTCCAGCAGGAAGTGCGCTCGGCCGAGCGGGTGCAGGGGCTGTACACCGCTCCCGTCATCGACTCGGACACCGAGGGCGACCAGCCCTGGCTGGCCACGGCGTACGTTCCCGGACCCGCGCTCTCGCAGGCCGTCGCCCTGCACGGCGGGCTGCCGCTGCGCAGCGTGCTGCTGCTGACCGTCGGGGTCGCCGAGGCCCTCCACGTCATCCACGGCGCGGGCATCGTCCACCGCGACCTGAAGCCGGCCAACGTGCTCCTCGCCGCCGACGGCCCCCGCGTGATCGACTTCGGCATCGCCCGCGCCGCCGACACCACCGCGCTGACCAGCACCGGGGTCAGCGTCGGCACCCCCGCCTTCATGGCGCCCGAGCAGGCGTCCGCCGGGACGATCACCCCCGCCACCGACATCTTCGCCCTCGGCCAGATCGTGGCCTTCGCCGCGATCGGCGCGCCCGCCTTCGGTGACGGGTCCTCACACGCGGTGCTCTACCGCATCGTGCACGAGGACCCCGACCTCAGCAGGCTCCCCGACGAGCTGCGGCCCCTGGTGACCCGCTGCCTCAGCCGCGACCCGGCCGCGCGCCCCGGCCTGACCGAGATCATCGAGCTGTGCCAGCAGATCTCGCCGGAACCGCTGCGCCAGGGGGAGGACTGGCTGCCCCGGACGGTCGCCGGTTCGATCACCGAGCGGCTGCAGCTGCCCGCGCCCGCGCCGACTCCGCCCCCGCAGCAGCCGGCCACCGCGCCGACGCCGACCGAGTACTCCCCGCACACCCCGCCGGCGCACACCCCGGCCCCCCAGACCCCGTCCCCGCACACCCCGCCGCCGTACGCGCCGACCGGTCACGCGGTGGCCGCCGCGCCGACGCAGGCCGCGCCGGGCGTTCCGGCCGCTCCCGGCGCCCCGGCCGCCCCCGGCGCCCCGCCCGGCTACCGACCGGCGCCCGGCTACCAGACCCAGCCCGGCTACCAGAACCCGCCGGGCTACCGGAACCCGCCGGGCCACCCGAACCCCTCCGGCCACCAGGCCGTATCCGGATACGCGAACCCGGCCCCGTACAACCCGGGTTACCACACCCCGCCGCCCCTCCACCCGTCGCGCTACGGCCCTCCCGCGCAGCGCCCCCGGCGGACCTGGCTGATCGTCGTCGGGTCCGTCGTGGCCACGTTCGTCGGCCTCGGGATCATCGGCTACGTGGTGTCGAACGGCAACGACAAGGGGGGTGACGCGAAGTCACCCGGCAGCGGTTCGAGCGCGGGCGGCTCCGCGTCCCCCGGCGGCAAGCGGCCCGACCCGCAGCCGGCCGCGTACCAGGGCATCAACGTGACCGGGAACTACTCCCTGCGCCTCGCCGACAACCCGCCGCGCCCGGCCGAGGACCGTGAGAGCGGTGTCACGTACGGCAAGGGGGACTTCTACTTCTACCGCGACACCACGTTCGGGCACGACCAGGTCGGCAGCGCGAACGGGAAGCTCGTGCTGCTGAACAACGCGCAGAAGGGCTCGCTGGAGACCTGCCGGGCCGAGACCCGCTTCACCGAGAAGATCGAACTCGACCAGCTCACGGACGGATCGCAGATCTGCGTGCTGAGCAAGGCCGGGCACATCGCGGTGGCGACCTACCGCGGCAGGTCGGGCCCGGATGACCCGAGCAAGTACATCACCATCGACCTGACGGTCTGGCGCAACGCCGACGAGGCGCAGACCCGCTGAGCCGGCGCCTCCGGGCCCGCGGTTGAGGACCACCGCGGGCCGCGGCGCGTCACGCCGCTGGGGAGGAGGCGGCGGAGGCAGGGGAGGCCGCCAGGCGCTCGAGGAGTTCCAGCCGCTCCCGGGTCTCCCCGTCCAGCGGCGTGTAGGTGATCAGCCGCGGTCCCGCCGCGGGCCCGAGCCACAGGTTCGTGTGCTCGAGGTGCAGCAGCCCCACGTGAGGATTGCGGATGTACTTCGACCGGCCGCCCTGGCCGACCACCTCGTGCCGCGCCCACACCTCGCGGAACTCCGGCGAGGCCGCCTCCAGCCGTCCCAGCAGCGTCTTCCAGGCGGGGTCGGTCAGATGCTCCGCCATGGAGGCGCGGAACTTGGCCGCCATCACCCGGTTCACCTCCGCACGGTCGACGACCGCCGCGCGCCAGTCGTCGTTCGTGAAGGCCAGCCACATGCAGTTGCGGTCCTCGGGCCGCACCCGGTCCATGTCGCACAGCAGGCGCCCGTAGGTCGCGTTGTAGGCGAGGATGTCGTACCGGCTGTTCTGCAGCACGGCGGGCACCGGCCCCAGCTGATCGAGCAGCGCGCGCAGCGCGGGAGTGACGATCGGGCACTGGGTGTGCGGCGCCGGGTCGGTGCTTCCGGCCAGCGCGAACAGGTGCGTCCGCTCGCTGGCGTCCAGCAGCAGCGCCCGCGCCAGGGAGTCCAGCACCTGCTGCGAGACCTGGATCTCGCGGGCCTGTTCCAGCCAGGTGTACCAGGTGACGCCCACCGCGGAGAGCTGGGCGACCTCCTCGCGGCGCAGCCCGGGCGTGCGCCGACGGCGGCCGCGCGGCAGCCCCACCTGCTCCGGGGTGATCCGTTCCCGGCGGCTGCGCAGGAATTCGGCCAGCTCGTGCCGGCGTACGTCGGTATCGGGAGCCACTATGGTCATGGTTCCAGGGTGCCGCATCGCCCATACGGTTGCCAGGTGCTTCTGGTACCAGGATAAAGAGACTCTGGTACCAGGCTCGCCGCTGCGGGATCGTCTCCTGTGTGAGCGACACAACGGTACGTACGACCCCCTCTTCCCCCTCTCCCCTCACGACCCCCGCGGGCCGCGTCCCCGCCCCGGCCGGCCCCGCGGCGCTGAGCCCGCTCGGGCTGTTCACGGTGCTGCTCGGCGCCGCACTGCCACTGATCGACTTCTTCATCGTCAACGTGGCACTGCCCGCCATCGACGCCGACCTCGCGGCCGGCCCCGCCATGCTGGAGCTCGTGGTGGCCGGGTACGGCGTCGCGTACGCCGTCCTCCTCGTCCTCGGCGGCCGGCTCGGCGACATGGCCGGGCGGCGCAGGCTCTTCCTGATCGGCATGGCCGCCTTCGGCATCACCTCGCTCGCCTGCGGCCTGGCCCCCACCGCCTGGACCCTGGTCGGGGCGCGGGTGGCCCAGGGCGCCGCGGCCGCGATGATGCTGCCGCAGGTGCTCGCCACCATCCAGGCCACGACACAGGGCCCGCGCCGGGCCCGGGCCATGAGCCTGTACGGCGCGACCGCCGGGCTCTCCATGGTCGCCGGACAGATCCTGGGCGGCGTCCTGGTCGCCGCCGACGTGGCGGGCTCCGGCTGGCGCGCGGTGTTCCTGGTGAACGTACCGGTGGTGCTCCTCGGGCTCGTGCTCGCGACCCGCGCCGTCCCGGAGACCCGCTCGGAGCGCCCGGCCTCCGTCGACGTTCCCGGCACGCTGCTGCTCGCCCTGTCCCTGGTGTCCCTGCTGCTGCCGCTGACCGAGGGCAGGGCGACCGGCTGGCCGGTGTGGACGTGGGTGTCGCTGGGCGTGTTCCCGTTCGCGGCCACCGCCTTCTACCGCACCGAGCGCCGGGCGGACCGGCTGGGCGGCACCCCGCTGGTGCCGCCCAGCCTGCTGCGCCTGGAATCGCTGCGGCGGGGGCTGATGATCGTGGTGCCGTTCTCGATCGGCTTCAGCGGCTTCATGTTCGTCGTCGCCGTGGCGCTGCAACAGGGACTGCGCATGGGGCCGGTGTCGGCCGGACTCGCGCTGGTGCCGATGGCGGTGGCCTTCTTCGCGGCCTCGCTCGCCGGGCCGTTCCTGGTCGCCCGCTTCGGCGGCCGCGTCGTCACCGCGGGAGGCGCGCTCCAGGCTCTCGGCATCGGCCTGCTGCTCCTCGCCGTCCTGCGCGGCTGGCCGGACCTCGGCCTCGCCGGTCTCGCCCCCGGCGTCGCCGTGGCGGGCCTCGGCCAGGGCCTTCAGCTGCCGGTCCTGATGCGGCTGATGCTGTCGGACGTACCGGCCGACCGCGCGGGCGTGGGCGGCGGCGTCATGGTCACCATCCAGCAGTCGGCGCTGGCCCTGGGCGTCGCGACCCTGGGCAGCCTCTTCCTCGCCCTGACCCCGTCCCACGGGATGCGCGACGCGCTCGCCGTCACCCTGGCGGTGCAGCTGGTCATGGTCGCGGTGACGGCTGCGCTGAGCCTGCGCCTGCCGCGCGTCATGCGCTGATCCCGGATCCGCCGCCCGGCCGCCTGGCCGGGGGCGGCGCCCGGACGGAGGATGGGGACTGTGATGACGGTCCTGGTGGTGGGCGTACCGGAGGGCGCGGAGCTGGAGCGGCTGCGGTCGCGGATCCAGAGCAACCCGCACTTCCAGGTCATCTCCCACGCCCACGAGCCCGCCGTCGCGCTCGCCCACGCCCGCGTGCTGCTCCCCGACATCACGGTGCTCGCCCTGCCCGGCGGCGCGGCCGGCGCCCCCGGCGCGCTCGACGTCTTCCACGGGGTGCGCGCCCTCGACCCGCCGAGCGGTGTGGTCCTGCGTACGGCGGCGGGCGCGGCCGACGGCGGGGCGCTGGCGGCCCTCGCGGTGGACGGGGCCGTGCACGTGGTCCGCGAGGGGGACACCGAGGGGCTGATGCGCGCTCTGCGCACGATCGGCCTGCGCCGGGCCAGCTGCGACCCGGACGAGATGCCCTGACCGCCGGGGCCGCCGCCGGCCCCGGCCGGGCCGGGCGTCAGCCGGTCTTCGCGCGGCGCGAGCGGCTGTACTTGCGGACGAGCGGGTTCTCGACCCAGGCGAACAGCCCCCAGGACATGAGCACCGTGAGCACGCCCACGCCCGCCAGCATCGCGAGGGTGACCGGAAGGGAGTACATCCGGTCCTCCCCGAGCGCCCAGCGCAGCGAGCACATGGTGATGTAGTGCAGCAGGTAGAAGGCGAAGGAGATCTCGCCCAGCCAGACCATCGTGCGGTTGCGGAACAGGCTGGAGCGGCCCTCGATGTCCGCGGCCGCGGTGGCCGCGATCAGCAGCACGATCGGCACGATCATCGCGGCGCGCTGGCCGTAGAGGTAGGGCACGTGGAAGGTCAGCCAGTAGCCGCCGACCAGCAGCAGGCTCGACCAGATCATGCCGATGTTGCGCCAGCGGCCGTGCTTCACCGCGAGCGCCACCAGGATGCCGAGGGCGAAGTCGACCATCCGGACCGGGGGCAGCACGTAGCTGAACCAGTACTGGGAGACCGAGCTGTCGTGGCCGCTGGGGATCCGCGGGTCGCTCGGGAACAGGGCGTACGCGAGCGCGGGGGTGGCCACCACGGCGGCGATCGCCCCGGTGATCCAGTACTTCAGACGGGCCGGGTCGATCCGCCGGAAGGCCCGCAGCAGCATCGGGAAGGCCAGGTAGAAGACCGCCTCCACCGCCAGGGACCAACTCGGCGCGTCCACACTGAAGTTGGTCATGTACTCGGGCCACCACACCTGCACCATGAAGAGGTTGGCGACGGCGACGCCCGCGGAGGTGTAGTACAGGGCGAACAGCGACAGCGCGAGCGCCCAGGTGACGACGTAGGTCGGATAGATCTTGACGAATCTGCGGCGCCAGAACGCGGTCGTCGTGTCCCGGTCCCGGGCCGACCAGGTCAGGACGAAGCCGCTGAGCACGAAGAAGAACGACACGCCCAGCCCGCCCGCCTGCGCGAACCAGCCGGCCAGCCGGTCCTCGGTGCCGTCGTCGGCCAGCAGCCGCAGCGGGGGTATGGGGAGGAAGGCGTGGTGGGCGAACACGGCCAGCGCGGCGGGGAACCGCAGACCGGTGAGGGAGTCCAGCCGGGGGACGCGGGGGCGCTCCGCCCCGGTGGCCGCGCTGCTCCCGGCGGCCGGTGCGGTGTTCACCCGGGGCGGCGCCGCGCTGGCGCGGGCCGGCGCAGAACCGGTCATTATGTGGTCAGTGGCCATGGGGCTTCCGTTCTGGGATGTGGTTCCGCGATGCGTCCGGCGTGGTGCGGCCCAGCCCTGGTCGGGAGGTACAGCGCCTTTGTACCGTCGGCCGCTCGTGGCGCGCTCAAGGAGTCCGGTGTGGCCGGTTCCGCCCGTTGACCGCGCGTGCGCCGGGGCAACGGACGCCCGCCACACCGCTCTTGACCTCAACCGAACATGAGGTCCTACGGTCTTCCCCATGACCACTCACGAGGCAGTACAGACCGTTGTTCCCGAGCGCTACCGCACCGCCGTGGTGCCCCACATCATGGTGTCCGACGCGGCCGCCGCCCTCGCCTTCTACGCCGAGGCCTTCGGCGCCGTCGAGGAGTTCCGCCTCGCGAGCCCCGACGGCGGGGTGCTGCACGCAGAGGTCAGGATCGGCGGGGCCGTCATGATGCTCGGCGACATCTCGGAGGGCCCGTTCGCCGCACCCACCGCGCTGGCCGGCACCTCGGTCTCGCTGCACGTCTTCGTCCCGGACGTGGACGCGCTCACGCGGACGGCCGTGGCGGCGGGGGCCGAGCTGGTGCGGGAGCCGGAGGACCAGTTCCACGGCGACCGCACCGCCATCCTCCGGGACCCCTTCGGACACCTCTGGGTGTTCCTGACCCACCTGGAGGACCTGCCGGAAGGGGAGTTGGAACGCCGCTTCGCCGCGGGCGCGAACTGACGGGCGGCGGCGATGCCTTGGCGCCGGGGTCCTGGCGTCGCGGCCCCGGTGGCGGGGCGGTCAGGCGGGCCGCCGGACCGGGCCGCCGTCCCCGACGGGCGTGCGGACGAACACCCGGGGCTCGCCCGTCAGACAGGCGTGGCACAGGCAGCGCTCGGGGTGTTCGGCGCCGCGCCATGACTCGGCCCGGTACTCGCGGGCGTAGTTCTCCAGGACCGCGGCCACCGTGGTCGCGCCCTCCTGGTCCCACAGGGAGCGGCGCCTGGCCGCGTGGAAGCGCTCCAGCACCCGCGGCGCGTGCACGAACCGGGGGCGGAAGCTGTGCAGGTTCCGCGTGGCCATGTCGATCACGATCCACCGGCCCGTGTGCCGGGCCCGTCCGATGACGCTGACCTGATCGCCGCCCGGCCCCCAGTACGCGCCGTGGACGTACACCTTGGACCCGCCCCGGAACGACTTCGTCCCCTGCCGCAACTGCTGTCCACCCGTCCCGTACCGGCGCCACCACACGACGTTCGCCGCCACGAGCCACACCGGCTCCGGCGGCGGCTCCACCCCGGTTTCCCTGTCCATCGCGTCCCCCTCCACATGACCGGTCACTCCCCGCGGCTCCGCCACGGGCTCGCGCACGCTACCCGCCCCGGCGGAGGCGGCGCGAGCCGATATCCGGCCCTGGCCCCCACCCGGTTCCGACGTCCGGTCGGCGATCATGACGCGATGAGCGACGAGATACCCGACGTGGTGCCCCCCGGCCGGATGGGCGCGAGCGCGCAGCCCGCCTTCGCACTTCCCGGGGGAGCGCGCCTGCGCCCGTGGGAGCCGAGCGACGCCCCGGCGCTCGCCGCCTCCTGCCGAGACCCGGACATCCGGCGGTGGAACCGTCCGGAGCAGCTGTCGTCGGCGGGCGCGCGGCAGAAGATCGACCGCTGGCAGGAACGCTGGCGGAGCGAGCACGCCGCGATCTGGGCGATCGCTGCCGGTGGCGGCGACGAGGCCGTGGGGCTGGTCGGCCTGGCCGACCTCGATCTCCCCAGCGGCACGGGCGAGTTGCTGTACTGGCTGCTCCCGGCCGGGCGGGGGAGGGGGACCATGGTGGACGCCACCCTCCGGGTGAGTCGCTGGGCCCTCGACGAACTCGGCCTGCACCGTCTGCGCATCACCCATTCCGTCGCCAACGCGGGCTCGTGCCGGGTCGCCACCCGCGCCGGTTTTCCGCTCGAGGGCACGATGCGCAGCGCACTGCTCCACGCCGACGGATGGCACGACGAACACCTCCACGCCCGCGTCCGGGGCGACGCGTGGCCGGCGTAGCCGTCAGACCCGAGGGCGGGGCGCGCGGCCCAGGGGCAGGAGGTATTGGAGGGGCTGGTCCAGGCCGTCCAGGGCGAACAGTTCGTGCGCCAGGTCGTCGCGGAAGCCGCCCAGCGGGGTCGTCACCAGGCCCAGCGCCGATGCCGTGAGCAGCAGGGACTGCGCCAGGTGCCCGGCCTCCAGCAGACCCATCCGCAGGGCCCGCAGACCGTAGCGCTGCCGGAGCCGGCCCAGGTCCACGTACAGGCCCAGCACCGCCGGGGCGTCGTCCACGATCACCGCGCGCGGGTCGTCGGCCGGGGCGGACAGGTACGCCGACAGCCCCTTGATCTCGTCGAGGGAGGGCGCGTCCGCGAGGCGCCGCAGCGCACGCCGTTCGGGCACGCAGTGGTAGGTGCCCGGAGCCAGGCCGTCCACCCGGAGGGCGAACAGCCGCAGCCCCGCCGTGTACAGCGCCCCCGCGCTCGGGTAGGGGCGGTGCGGGACGGGAGGCTCGGAGCCCGTCGTGTGGCTGACGGCGTGGGCGCCCCACAGCAGCGCGCCGAGCCCGGCGGCCGTCAGCGGCCCCACCGACGCGCCCCGGACGGTGGTCCGCCCGGCGACGGCGGCCCGCAGCGAGACGTCGGGCACCGGCCCGGCCGCAAGCGCCACCTCCGGCCCGTCGGGCAGCTCCTCCGGGGGCGCATGGCGGGGGGCCGTCTCGTGGTCCCGTCCGATGAGGAACTTGCTCCGCTCCAGGTACTGCCGGTCGGGCGCCAGATGCCCCTCGGGGAAGTACGGGCCGGGCCGCCCGGAGTCGAGGAGGGCGTGCGCGGCGAGCAGACAGACCGCCCGCTCCTCGGCGGGGGCCACGCCCAGCCGGTTGAACAGGTGGTGCAGCCGAGCGGCCCATACGGTCTCCCGCGCGGCCCCGCGCGCGCCGTGACCGGCGGTGCCCCGGCCGGAGCGGGCCTCCAGGGCCTCCCGGACGGCCGCGCCCCGGCCACCGGCATCCCGGACGTCCGTGTCCCGGCCACCGGCCTCCCCGACGGCCGCGCCCCGGCCACCGGCCTCCCGGACGTCCGTGTCCCGAACGGCCGTCGCCCAGCGCGCCACCGGTCCCGCGGCCGTCCCCTGCTCCAGGTCCGTGCGCAGGGCCACCGCTCGCCCGGCGAGGCTCTCGCGCTGCGCCGCGTGGACCGCGTTCACCCGCGCGTGCACGACCGCCGCGGGCAGCCCGGCCGGCTCCGCCGGCTCCGCCGACCGCAGCGCCGCCATCCCGCGCAGCCACCGCGCGCCCTCGGCGCGGTCCATCCCCAGGGCCCAGACCGTCGCGTGCGCCAGATCGGCCGCCGCGGCCAGCCGCGCACTGCCGCGCCCGGTCGCCGAGACCACCTCGACCGCGATCCGGGAGGCGCTCACCGCGAGAGCTTCCTCCAGCGGCTCCGGCGGCTCCAGCGGCTCCGGCTGATACGCGACCTCCGCACCCCCGCCATCCCGCGCCGCCGCCGAACGCGCCAACGCCCGCTCCAGCTCCGCCGCCGCTCCGCGCATCCGGACCCGCAGGTACGGGCCGCCGCCCGCGTCCGAGCGTACGAACGACCAGGCCGCGGCCCCGCCCGCACGGACGAGGCCGTCCAGCAGCGGGGCGACCTCCTCCACCAGAAGGGCATCGGCGGCCGCGCCGTCGGCGCAGCGCAGACGCAGACTCAGCCACGCCTGATCGGGACCGGCGGTCGCTGACACGGCGGGGCTCCTCGGGGGCGGAGAGCGGAGGGCGGAGGCGGAGGCGGAGGGCAAACGAGGTGAGGGGGCACGAGCGAGCGCAACCGTAGCCCCGGGGGCGCCCCGCCCGCAGCACGCATCCGGCGAGGGTCCGGCGCGACTCGAGCCGAACGCGACGGCGAAAATCCGGTGGAGCCGCATCCCCGTGGGCCGTTACCGTGCTCGCGCCCGCAGTCGCCCCGTCAAGGACGTGCCGTTGTACACCAAGTGAGACCCCCCGAGCGCTGAACCGTCGCGCGTCGCACTCGTGCGCCGTGCTCCTTTTCGCTGCGGTCTTCTCACTGGAACCGGTGTATCTCTGTGTCCGAAACCTGGGTGGTCGTGCCCACCCGCCTGCCGATGATTCTCCGCCGTTGCCACAGGTGCGCCTCCGGGCGCTTCCGGGCGCACGGAAAATTCCGCGTCAACGCGAACCACAAACTCCTCGACGCCTGGCTGCTCGCCCTGTGCACCGAGTGCGGGGACACCACCAGGCTCACGGTCCTGGAGCGGATGAACGTGCGTGACGTACGGCCCGAGCTCCTGGACCGGCTGCACGCCAACGATCCCGGCCTGGCCGCCGAGCTGCTCCAGGACCCGCTCGTACGGCGCCGCAACCGCGTCGCCCTCGACTGGGACAACGCCTGGCGTCTCGACGGCGGCGTACCGGACGGGCCGGGCCGGTCGCACCCCTCGCATCGGCCGCCCCGGCCGGACGGCGAGGCGATCGAGGTCTCGGTCCGCTTCGCGGCCCGGGTCCCCGTGCGGCCGGTGCGCCTGATCGCCGAAGGGTTCGGCTTCGCGCGAGCCGAGGCCGAGAGACTGCTCGCCGAGGGGAACCTCGTGTCGACGGTCCGCCTGAGCGGCAAGCTCTCGGGCGACTTCACCTTCACGCTCAAGCGCTGAGCCCACCCGGCCCGGGGCCCGTCCGGCGGCACGCGGTCCGCCGGACGGACCCTGGCCGTCGGACGCCCCGATTTCGGCCAGTACAGTACCTGGATGGTGAACCTACGGGAGAAGATCCGCGTCGAGCTCGGCGTCAAGGCGTCCATCGTGCCCAAAGTCGAAATCCGGCAGCGGGTCGATTTCCTCAAGGACTTCCTGAGGTCGACCCCGGCCAAGGGCTTCGTCCTCGGGATCAGCGGTGGACAGGACAGCACGCTGACGGGCCGGCTGTGCCAGCTGGCCGCCGAGGAGCTGCGCGCCGAGGGGCGCGAGGCGACCTTCGTCGCCGTGCGGCTGCCGTACGGGGTGCAGGCGGACGAGCACGACGCGCAGATCGCGCTCGGGTTCATCCAGCCCGACCGGTCGATCGCGGTGAACGTCAAGCCGAGCGCGGACGCCGTCGCCGCCGAGGCGGCCAACGGCCTGCGGGACCTGCTGGGCGAGGAGCCCACGCTGCGGGACTTCGTCCGCGGCAACATCAAGGCCCGCGAACGCATGGTGATCCAGTACGCGATCGCCGGGCAGCTGGGCCTGCTCGTGGTGGGCACCGACCACGCGGCCGAGGCCGTGACCGGTTTCTTCACCAAGTACGGTGACGGCGGCGTCGACGTCACCCCGCTCACCGGCCTGACCAAGCGTCAGGGTGCGGCCCTGCTACAGGAGTTGGGGGCGCCGCCCAGCGCCTGGGAGAAGGTGCCGACCGCCGACCTCGAGGACGACCGGCCCGCGCTGCCGGACGAGGTGGCGCTCGGGCTCACATACGCCCAGATCGACGACTACCTGGAAGGCGCCGCCGTCGCGCCCGAGGTGGCGGCGAAGCTGGAGTCGGGCTTCCTCGCGACCCGGCACAAGCGGACGGTTCCGGTCACTCCGCTCGACGACTGGTGGCGGAGCTGATCGCGCCGTAGCCGGCCGGGCCGACCGGTCCGTCCCGCTCGGTCGGATCGTCCCGCTCGGTCGCCACGACGACCACCTCGTCCTCGGCGCTCCACACACGCCGCTCGCCCTTGTGGGGGTTGAGCCGCACCCCGTGGTCAGGGGACGTTGAGCGCCGGTCGTGGCGGCGGTAGCCGATGGCGCATTCGCCGCGCTCGCGCGCGGCGGCCACCAGGGTCGCGAAGGTGGCCTCGCTGCCCGGGCGGACGTAGGCCCCGGCCCGCCGGAGGCAGACCGTGGCGCCCTCGGCGGAGAACAGTTCGTCGAACACCCCCGCCAGATGCCGGTTCTGTGCGATCTGTGCCATGAGCAGCCCGGTCAGCTTCCCGCTGACGATCACGTCCGAGCCGGGGTCGACCGGCGCCAGGGGCCGGTTGCGGTCGTCGATGAGTTCGGTGACCACGTGCAGGTCCCGGCCGGTACGTTCCACCGGCAGCTGGAGTGCCAGCAGGCTGACCAGCGTCCAGTCGTCGGGCCGGTCCGGCCCCGCGCCCGGGTCGGGGCCGAGGACGACCAGCCCGTCGTAGGGGGCCAGGTCCAGCCCGAGCAGGGTCTCGGGCCGCGACAGCGCGGCGGACCGGAACCGCACGCTCAGCCCCGCGCCCGTACCGGGTGCCTCGGCTTCCCGCGGTT